>NZ_JBEYXZ010000016.1:0-7627 GCF_040645305.1 Streptomyces sp. NPDC046831
CGGCGACGAGGTCGTGGCCGGGCAGCGCGCCCGGTGCCTGCCGGAAGCGGCCGGGAGCGACTCGGGCAGCCGCCGCGACGCCGCCGGGCCTCCCCGGGCAGGGGTTCCCGCCGTCCGGCGTCTCACCCGCCCACGTGGATGCCGGGGCGCCGGTCGGGGTCGGGCTCGTGGCTCCTGATGATCTCGCGGGTCACCGGGGCGGTGTCGCCCCGGCCGAGGAGGAAGTAGCGGAACATGTGCCGCAGCGGGCTTCCCTCGGCCCACGCGAAGTAGCACTGCGGCCGTACGCCGGTCGCGTCGCGCAGGGCGAGCAGGACGGCGGCGATGGCATTGGGGGCGGCCGGGGCCTCGGCCCGCAGGATCCGGTGGCCGTCGACCTGGACGCCGCGGACGGTGAGGGTGTCGCTGAAGTCGGAGGGGTCCACCACGTCGATCTCCAGGAACAGCACGTCGGCCGGGCCGGGCACAGGATTGCTGCCGCGCTGCTCCCGCTCCTTCGCCGCGTACTCGGCGCCGTCGCCCGCCTGCCGCCGGTTGGCGATGATGTTGATCGCGTGGTCGTGGGCGAGGGTGTCGGTGATGAAGCGGCGGGCGTCCGGGTCGAAGACGATGCGGTCGGCGCGCAGTTCGGTGGTGCGCGAGATCCTGGAGATCAGCGACACGGCGATGATGCCGGCGATGAACGCGCCGGAGATGGCGATGCCGTCGGGCTTGTCGACGATGTTGGCGACCAGCGCGTAGAACAGTACGGCGGTGAGCAGCGCGAAGCCCGTGCCGGCCAGCCGCCGGCGGCTGCGGACGACCGAGACGGTGACGGCGAACGCGCCGGAGACCATCATCGCGAGGATGCCGGTGGCGTAGGCGCCGGCCTGGGCGTCGACGTCGGCGTCGAAGGCGATCGTGAGGGCGACGCACAGGACGGTGTAGACGATGACGACCGGGCGCACCGCGCGTCCCCACTCGGGGGCCATGCCGTAGTCCGGCAGGTACCGGGGGACGATGTTGATCAGCCCGGCCATCGCGGAGGCACCGGCGAACCACAGGATCAGGATGGTGCTGATGTCGTAGACGGTGCCGAACGCCTCGCCGACGTGTTCGTGCGCCAGCCAGGCCAGGGCCCTGCCGTTGGCCGCACCACCGGGCTCGAACTCCTCGTGCGGGATGAGGACGGTGGTGACGAAGCTCGCGGACAGCAGGTAGACGCTCATGACGAGCGCGGCCGTGGTCAGCAGCCTGCGGGTGTTGCGGATGCGTCCCCGCAGCCGCTGCTCCTCGTCGTCGCCGTCGGCGGACACGAGCGGCATCATGCTGACCCCCGTCTCGAACCCGGACAGGCCCAGCACCAGCAGCGGGAACGCCAGCAGGGCGGGCTCCGCCAGATGGCCCAGGCCGCCCCCACCCCCGCCCAGCGCGCCGGTCCACGCGGACAACGCCCCGGGCGTGCCGAAGACCTGCACCACACCGACGCCGATGACCACCGCGTTCAGCGCCAGGAAGACGCCCACCAGCGGGATGGCCACCTTGACCGCCTCGCTGAACCCGAGGAGGAAGACGCCTCCGAGCAGCAGCAACAGCACCACCGTCAGGCCGACCTCGTGCCCGTGCAGGGCGTGCGGGAAGAACGGGTTCTCGACCACGTGCACGGAGGCGTCCGCGGTCGACAGGGTGATCGTGACGATCCACGAGGTGGCCACGAACCCGAGCAGGACGAGCACGAACAGCTTGCCCCACCAGAACGGCAGCAGATCCTCCAGCATCGCCACCGACCCGGCTCCGTGCGGGCTCTCCCGGGCCACCCGCCGGTACATCGGCAGCATTCCCACCAGGGTCAGCGCCACGATCAGCAGCGTCGCCAGCGGGGACACCGCCCCGGCCGCCAGGGCGGCGATCGCCGGAACGTAGGCCAGGCTGGAGAAGTAGTCGACCCCCGTCAGGCACATCACCTTCCACCAGGCGTGCGACTCGGTGTGTGCCGCGCCGGCCGCCGGCCCCACCGGCTGCACCCGGTGGCGCAGGAACCACTGCCCCACCCCGCCGGTCGGCTGGACCCGCCGCGCGGGGCTGTCCACCACTTCCGGCACGGCCATCTCGTCCGCTTGCTCCACGACCTCCATCAGCCCTTTCCCTCTTCACCGCTCGACCACGTCCGCCCCTCCCGCAACCGCGGTCACGGAGGAGGCGGACGATCACCGGGTGTGCGACCCTCCGGGAACACCGGGCCGGCGGGACGACGGCCGTCGAGGTCGCCCCCTCGCGCGCCACCCCGGCAGGCCGGTCGACACCCTGGCAGCCGCCTGCTCCGCGATCGGCGAAGTACACCTCGGCACGGGGCCTGGAATGCGCCCACCGGGGCATGCGTGGGACGACCGGCGCGCGCCGGCCGTTCGAGCGATCCGGGAGGCGGGGAACACAGGTGGTGTCCGAGAACGACGGCACGGCGGACACGGCGCGCGCGGGGGATGCCGCGCCCGAGGACAGGCTGCTGCGAGGACTGGAAGTGGACGACAGTCGTCCGGAGAGGCCGATACTGCTCGACGCCGACGGCCGCCCGATCGGGACCTGGCGGGAGAACCACCCCTACGACCGCAGGATGGGCCGGGGCGAGTACGAGCGGACGAAGCGGATCCTGCAGATCGAACTGCTGAAGCTGCAGCGGTGGGTGAAGGACACCGGCCAGCGGATCGTCGTGGTCTGCGAGGGACGGGACGCGGCCGGCAAGGGCGGCACGATCAAGCGGTTCACCGAGCGGATGAACCCCCGCGGAGCCCGGGTGGTGGCGCTGGAGAAGCCGACCGAACGGGAGGCGGGGCAGTGGTACTTCCAGCGGTACGTGTCCCACCTGCCGGCCCGCGGCGAGATCGTCTTCTTCGACCGCTCCTGGTACAACCGGGCGGGCGTCGAGCGCGTCATGGGTTTCTGTACGGAGGCCGAGTACCAGCGGTTCCTCGGGCAGGCCCCGCTGTTCGAGCGGCTGCTCGTCGACGACGGCGTCCTGCTGGTGAAGTTCTGGTTCTCCGTCTCCCGGGCCGAGCAGCGGACCCGGTTCGCGATCCGCCAGGTCGACCCGGTGCGCCGCTGGAAGCTCTCGCCCACCGACCTCGCCTCGCTGGACCGGTGGGACGACTACACCACGGCCAAGGTCGACATGTTCCGTGCGACCGACACGGCACACGCGCCGTGGACGGTGGTGAAGAACAACGACAAGCGGCGCGGCCGGCTGGAGGCCATGCGCAGCTTCCTCGACCGCTGCGACTACCCGACGAAGGACCAGGAGGCGGTCGGGAAGCCCGACCCCCTGATCGTGGGCGCGGCGAACACCCTGCTCGAGCCCGGCGAGGAACCCATGGACCTCTCACCCACCCCGCTGGCCGGTCCCAGCGACGGCCCCGGAAACCACCCCGGGAACACCTCGCGGCCTTCGGCCTGACCGTCGCGGGACGCCGTCGTATCCCACGGGCACTCGGCCGTAGGGGTCGCTCAGCGGCAGGGCGCGACGCCCTGCCGGCTTCCCTCTCCACCGGCCAGGTGCAGGGCTCAGCCGTGATCGACGAGCTGGGCCTTGCCCTGGAGGCGGGCGCAGTGCGCGCAGCAGAAGAACGCCCCGTCCGCCTGGAGGCCGTGGCCGAGGATGCGGCACTGGCAGTTGTCGCAGATGGGCGCCATCCTCTGGGCGGCGCACTCGATGCTGTCGAAGGTGTGGACCGCGCCCGCGGCGTGCACCTCGAACGACATCTCGTAGTCGTTGCCGCAGACTTCGCACTCGGCCATGAACGCTCAGCTCCTCATCGGTGCACGGGCAGGACCGTCCCCGCACCGGCTCCTGCCGGTGCCCTTGGACCGTAGCCGGAAGAGGCGGCGGCCCCCGAGGCGGCACGTTGCCCTGCGGCCGAGCGGCACACAGGAATCACTCCGGTGGGCGCGCGGTGTCCGCGCCCCGGACGGCTCCCGCGGCGCGTGGCGGAGGGGGCGTTCCCACAGCCGGCCGGGAGAGGCACTGGCCGCTCACCCGGGAGCAGAAGGACACTGGACCCAAGGGCACGATGTGAAAGAGCAGCGTGTCGCAGGCAACGATGGGACGCTGCCGATGAGCGAGCAGTGCCGGGACACGGACGGGCGGCGGATGCTGGCCGGCCTGCTGGCCGCGAGCCACCTGATGCCGCTGGAACTCCTCCCCGCCAAGACGGCCGCGCACGCGGCAGCGGTCGGCTTCCGCCAGGTTTTGATCTACCTGGCGGATCTCCAGCGCGATGCGCTGCGGCTGCTCACCGGTGAGGGCCTGGACGCCGGACAAGGAGCCGTCGGTGAGGAGGAGCTGAAGATCGACGGCACCGTGGCCGGGCGTTCCTTCCAGTACGGGCAGATCCTGCCCAGCGCCTCGGCGGGCCAGGACGCCGGTCACTGGTGGGTCCCCCTGCTCGACGGCGCCGAACGCCTGGGCGTACTGCGGATCACCACCGCCGACGACGACGCGCGGACGCGGGAGGACATGATCCTGCTGGCCGCCGTGGTGGCCCTGATCATCGACAGCAAGCGGCGCAGCAGTGACTCCCACGCGCGGCTGACGCGGACCCACCCGCTGAACATCGCGGCCGAGATGCAGTGGCACCTGATGCCGCCGCGCACCTACGCCGACGGACGGCTGATGATCGCCGCTGCGATGGAGCCCGCCTACGGCATCAGCGGTGACGCCTATGACTACGCCACCGCCGGCCACATGGCGCACCTGTCGATCTTCGACGCGATGGGCCACGACACCGCCGCCGGTCTGACCGCCCACCTGGCCATGGGGGCGTGCCGCAACTCCCGCCGCCAGGGTGCCGGCCTCGCCGAGATCAGCGAGAGGATAGAGGACGCGCTGATCGAGCAGTTCGGCAGGCGGCGTTACGCGACCGGCATCCTCGCCGACCTCGACACCCGCACCGGTTCGCTGACCTGGGTGAACCGGGGCCACCACCCGCCGGTGATCATCCGCGGTGGCCGCTGGAGCACCCACCTGAGCTGCCGGCCCGCGCATCCGATGGGCACCGGACTCGACCTGCCGATCACGCTGTGCCGTGACCAGATGGAGCCCGGAGACCGGCTCGTGCTGTACACCGACGGCATCACCGAAGCGCGCGGGACCGGGGACCAGGAGTTCGGCCTGCATCGCTTCACCGACTTCCTCATCCGCCGCCACGCCGACGGGCTGCCCGTGCCCGAGACGCTGCGCCGCCTCATCCACGCCGTGCTCGAATACCACAACGGCCGTTTGCAGGACGACGCCACCGTGCTGTTCTGCGAATGGCTCGGATCCACCGCGAACGTCACCGACCGGGCGGCGGCCCTGACCGGTCTGCCGTCCCGCACCGCCGCCGGATCGAGCCGTGCACGCGGGAGCGGTTCCCCGTGAGCGCCGACCTGCGGGTGACCGTCCGCCGGACCGGCGACCGCCACACCGTACTGACACTCACCGGAGCTCTGGACTTCCGCACCGCCGACGCCCTCTACGAGCAGGTCAGCGCCGCGATGGCCGACTGCCGGCACCTGGTGCTGGACCTGTCCGAGGTCGCCTTCTGCGACTCCTCCGGCCTCAGCACCCTCCTGCGCCTGCTCCGGCACGCCGAGTCCAGCGACGTCACCCTGGCGCTGGCCGCCGTCCCCGCCCAGATGGCGCGACTGCTGGCGATCACCGGCGCGCACGCCGTCTTCTCGCTCCACGCCAGTCTCCCCGAGGCCCTCGCCGCCGGGGACGAGGCGGCCCACGACGGCCGGCCGTCCTCCGGGGCCCGCGGTGGCGAAGCCACGACGTAACGGCTGCCGCACCGCGGGTGCCATCGGCGGACCCGGTCGCGTCCGCCGCCGGAGCCGGGCCGGCACCGGCCCGCCCGGCGGACCTCGGTTCAGACGACTTCCAGGTCGCCGACGCGCTGGTCCCCGCTCATCTCTCCCGTCAGCCGGAATCCCAGGCCGAGGTAGAAGCCTTCGGGGCCGTCGCCGCCGGGATGCCAGGAGGCCGTCAGGCGGGTGCCGCCGCGGCGGCGGATCTCGGCGGCCACCGCCTGGACCGCGAAGCGGCCGTAGCCGCGGCCCTGCTCCCCGGCCGCGATGTTCAGGCGCCACAGGCCCGAACGGGTGTCGACGCCGGTGCCGGTGCCGGTGAAGTCGATGTCGAAGAAGGCCATCAGGAAGCCCACGAGCCGGTCGCCGTCCATGATGAGCCGCGGCCAGGCGACGTCCGGATGCACGTACGCCTCGGCGAGGGACTTCACGACCGGGGCCACCAGATGGTCCTGGTCGGGACGCACCCGCAGGGCGATCGCGGCGTCGAAGTTGTCGGGGGTGATCTCTTCCAGGCGGGGCGAGGTGGCCATGCGGGAAGCCTAGAGGCGCCGGCCGCAAGGCCAAACGGGTTTTCGTTCACCCCGATCTCGTCGAGGCCGGCGACCGCGCGCCCCGGTTCGTTCGGCGTGCCGGCCGCGCGGCGGGACGGCGGTTCCGATCTCCGGTCGGCCCTTGCCACGAGCGGGCGTTCACTATAGTGAGCCACCGATCCCGCGACGGTCGTGGCCCTTCCAGGGGGTGCGTGCACGGTGCTGCAAGTGGACTTCGGCGAAGGGGCGTTGACCCGGTTACGCGTCGCCCGCGGAGCGGATCCGCTGTGGGACACGGCGCTCAGCCTCCACCTGCTGCAGAACAGGCAGGAGTCCCTGGTGTACGACGCGTGGCGGCGCGAGGTACGTGCGGCCCTGCACCGCGAGGGACTCACCGAGGACGTCCGGGCGCTGATGCCGCTGTGCCCGGCCTCGGGGTACTTCCCCGACTTCCTCACCCCCAGCACGGGTGAGGCGAGCCTGGAGCACGGGGTCGACCGGGTGATGTCCACACCCCGGCGCAGACTCGTCACCGAACTCGCCCGGCTCTGCGCGGACCTGCGGGGTCCGGTGCCGCGCAGCGTGCGCTGGGTGGCCACCGGGGACCCGGCCGCCCTGCACTGGCTGGGCACCACCCTGCGGCGGTACCACGACGTGGCCGTGTCGCCCTACCTGGGCGCGATCGGGGCGCGGGTCGCGGAGGACCGGGCCCGGCGTGCCGAGGCGGCGCTCGGTGGCGGCGCCGAGGGGTTGCTCGCCAGCTACACCGAACTGCCCGGCTGGCAGTGGCACGGCACGCGCCTCGCGGCCCCCTACCCCGAAGCCCGCCTGGTGCGGCTGCGCGGCCGCACGCTCACCGTGGTGCCGGGCTTCTTCTGCGTACGGGCTCCGCTGACGCTGGTGAACGACGCGCTGCCGCCGGTTCTGGTGTACCCGGCGCCCCCGGACCCCGGCTGGCTGCCGCGGCTGCGCGCCGGGGCGGGCAGGCCGTCCGTGGCCCAGCTCATCGGCACCTCGCGTGCGCGACTGCTGGAACTGCTCCAGAGGCCGATGACGACGACGGCGCTGGCGGCGGCGCTGCGGCTCGCGCCGTCGACGGCGAGCCGGCACGCGACGGTGCTGCGGGAGGCGGGACTCGTCGTGACCCGCAGGGAGGGCAACCGGGTGCTGCACCGGCGCACCGCCCTGGGACGGGCGCTGCTGGAGGGAACGGCCCCCGAGCCGGGGACGGCCCCCGAGCCGGGGAGGGCCCCCGCACCGGGGAGGGCCCCCGCACC
>NZ_JBEYXZ010000016.1:7724-140196 GCF_040645305.1 Streptomyces sp. NPDC046831
ACCGGGGAGGGCCCCCGCACCGGGGACGATCCCCGCACCGGGGAGGGCCCCCGCACCGGGGAGGGCCCCCGCACCGGGGACGATCCCCGCACCGGGGAGGGCCCCCGCACCGGGGAGGGCCCCCGCACCGGGGACGATCCCCGCACCGGGGACGGCCCCCGCACCGGGGAGGGCCCCCGCACCGGGGACGATCCCCGCACCGGGGACGGCCCCCGGGCCGGGGACGGCCCCCGGGCCGGGGACGATCCCCGGGCCGGGTACGGCTCCCGCGCCGGGGACGATCCCCGAGCCGGGGGCCCTGCCCCACGGCGCGTCGCCGGATTCGCCGTAGGGTGCGGGCGGACGCCAGTGCGTCCGCCCGCCGGGATCGGCTCAGCAGGTCGGGACGCCCGGGAGCCAGGCGTCGGGGACGTCGATGAAGATGTTGGAGACGTAGCCGCCGTAGTCGGGCAGGTAGGACCAGGCGTCGTTGCTGTAGCCGTTGTAGGTGACGAGCTGTCCGTGGACCTGGCACTTGACACGCACGGTGGTCGGGCCGGGCAGCGTGGCCACGCGGGTGGAGGTGGTGGTCGCCTGCTGACGGATGCTCACGTCCGTGCCCCAGGTCGGGAAGGACTTGGTGTCGCCGCCGCCGCCGTCGGTCCACAGGTAGGTGACGGTCACCCAGCCGTTGTTGCTCAGGCCGATGTTGTAGAAGGTGCCGTCGGCCAGGTCGATGCCGGCCGGGTTGGCGACCTGGCGGCCGAACTCGTCGCGTCCGCCGTTGTACCCGTTCTGGTAGGCGGCCTGCGCCTCGGGCACCCCCCGGGCGAGGTCCCTCCACTGCTCCCTCTGCGTGGAGGGGTTCCAGTAGTCGTCGTGCGTGTTCCAGGGGCCCACGTCCCACACCGGCGCGGTCTCGCAGCGGACCGGCCCGCACACCTGCACCGAGTACTGGCCGCTGCCGTTGGGCGACAGGGCGCGCCGCGAGGGAAGGGCCACGAAGTGGTCGTTGCTGCGTATGACGTGCCCGTTGGCGGTCGTGCCGCCGACCAGTCCCTCACGGGTGGCGAAGACACGGGCCGAGAAGGCCGAGGCCGCCGCCAGCGGCCGGGCGGCGGCGGTTCCCCCGTCGTCCGCGCTCAGCGTCAGCTCCTCCACGGCCGGTGTGGTGCCGTCCTCCGCGGTCCACAGGGTCAGCCGGGCCTGCACGTCGTCGACGAGGCCGGGCAGTTCCGCCGGAGCGCCCGCCGTCGCCTGCCGCCACTCCGTCCACGCGCCGTCGGCGGCGCGGCCGCGCACGTCGACCACCACGCTCGCCCCGCCGGGCACCGCGGCGTCGACGTCCACGGTGACCCGGTTCACCGGCCGGCCCACGTGGTGCGACTGCAGCACGGCCGAGGCGTAACCGCGGTCCTGCCCCAGCGACGCCGGGCTCAGCGAACCGTCGCGCACCCGCAGCGCGCCGTCGCTCCAGCGGACGTTGGCGTCGTCGGAGCCGGGGTGGGAGAGGTCGGCGCGCCAGGAGACCGCGCCGGTGGCGGCGCGCGACGCGTCGGCCGCGCCGGCGGCCGGGGCCGTGCCGAGCGCCGTACCGGCCAGGGCGAGGAGGCAGAGCGTGCCGCGGAGCAGACGGGATCTGCGGCGCGGGGCGGGCCTCTTGCCCGGGGAAAGGGGGGTCAGCATGTCGGCACTCCCGGGAGCCAGGCGTCGGGGACGTCGATGAAGATGTTGGAGACGTAGCCGCCGTAGTCGGGCAGGTAGGACCAGGCGTCGTTGCTGTGGCCGTTGTAGGTGACGAGCTGTCCGTGGACCTGGCACTTGACACGCACGGTGGTCGGGCCGGGCAGCGTGGCCACGCGGGTGGAGGTGGTGGTCGCCTGCTGACGGATGCTCACGTCCGTTCCCCAGGTCGGGAACGGCGTGGTGGGGCCGCCGCCGTCCCCGCGTACGAGGCTCATGTAGTACGACCAGTCCCAGTACGGGCCGGGGTCGGTGTGGTCGTTGCCGGGCACCTCGCTGTGGCCGACGAGGTGCGTACGGTCCGTGGGAATGCCGTACTTGTCGGTGAGGTAGCGGGTCAGCGCGGCCGAGGACCGGTACATGCTGTCGGTGAACCAGGACGGCGTGCTGACGTAGCCCTCGTGCTCGATGCCCACGGAGTAGGCGTTGGCCGAGCGGGCGTGCCAGGCGGTGTCGCGTTCCCGGACCGTCTGGGTCACCTGGCCGTCGGAGGAGCGGACCACGTAGTGCGCGCTGACCTGTGCCGCCGGGTCCTTGAACCAGTTGATGGCGCCCGCGTACGAGCCCTGTGTGACGTGGACGACCACCGTGGTGACGGCCGAGGTGCGGCCGGCGGCGTAGTTGCCGGCGTAGGCCGGTGACCAGAGGGCCGACGGATAGTCGGCGGCCGCGGCGAGGCCCTCCGGGGCGGCCTGCGCGTACCTGCCGCGCCGGGGGGTCACCCGGTGCGGGGCGACGCCGACCTCCTCGCCGCCCGGCACGTGGGCGCGGACGCCCCGTCGCAGGACGTCGTAGACGGCGTCCGCGTACAGGCGGCCCGCCGTGTCGCTGCCGGGCGCGCCGTAGCGGGCGGTGACCGGGTACCAGGCGTCGAGCCGGTGCCGTCCGGCGGCGCGGAGGCCCGATGCGTCGGCCATGGCGCGCAGGACGGCGGCCCCGCCGCGGATGTTGGCCGCGGGGTCGTGCTTGAGCTCGGCGGCCGTGGCGGTGGTGAGCCGGGCGGCCTGTTCGAGCGTGTGCCGGGAGGGATTGCTGACCAGGTGCATCATTCCGAAGCCGTTGTCCTGGCTGGGCAGTCCGTGGTGGCCGTCGAGGCGCGTCTCGGCGTAGGCGACGGCCACCAGCAGGTCGCGGGGTACGTCGTAGGCGGACGCCGCCCGCGCGAAGGCTTCGTTGAGGGCGGTCCCGGCCGGCGCGGCGGGCGGGGAGGGGCTCGCCGCGCCGGCCGGCTGACCGGTCAGGGCGAGGCCGGTGGCCAGGGCCAGCCCGAGGAGGGCGGTGCGCAGGCGTCTGAGGGGAGGTCCGGGAGGCATGTGGGGCTGCTCCGTTTCTCGGGTGCCGGGTGAGGTGGGACGGCAGCTGGCGCACCGTCGTCGGACATCGGAGGGACGGCCGCCGCGGTGGACGGCCGGGTGCCGGGAGGGGAGGTCCCGGCGACGGGCCCTGGGCGCGGTGCCCGGGCGGAAGTGCCGCGGGGGAGTGGCCAGGGGCTCGTCAGCACACGGGGACGCCGGGGAGGCGGTCCGAGGGGGTGTCGACGTAGACGTTCGTCAGATAGCCGCCGTAATGGGGGAGATGGGCCCACCAGTCGCTGCTCCGGGTGCCGTCCGTGATGCGCCGGCCCTGCTTCTGGCAGGTGACCAGGACCTCCACGCCGGCCGGGAGCGTCGTGACGACGGCGGAGTCGGTCGTGGCGCCGGCGCGGACGCGGACGCCCGAGCCGAGCGTGGCGAAGCGGACGCCGAGGGGGCGCCGGGCGCCGGGCACGTCGAGCAAGTCGACCAGGCGGGTGAGCCGGGAGTACGCGGTCCCGTACGGCGTGCCGTCGGGGTGCAGGGTCAGGACGGCCACGATGGACCGGTCGTCCGCGCCGGCGGTGCCGGTGGAGTGCAGGGCCTCACTGACCAGATCGACTCCGCCGCCGGCGGCGGCCGTGGCGGGGCCGGCGGCGGACGGTCCCGGCTTCCGGGCACCGTGGACGGAGCCCGCGCCGGCCGGGGCGGCGACGGGCGCCGGTGTGCCCACGTCCGCGGTGCAGCCGCCGGACGTGAAGCCGGACCAGCCCTGCTTGACCGCCCAGGGGCCGGTGAAGGCCGACGGGATGCCGAAGTACTGGTCGTAGCCGTCGTTGGCGCACCGGGTCGAGCGGTGCAGAGCGCCCATCACCAGGTCCCGCACGGGGGCGGGGGCGCTGTCGAGGACGTAGCGGTAGATCCGCACGGTGTCCGACGCGGTCAGGGAGGTGTACCCCCAGAAGCCGGGGTGGGTGGCGGGCGGGGGAGCCGTGCCGGTCAGCCCGAGCCGGGCGGCCATCCGCTCGACGATCAGGCTGCCGCCCCGCTGCGACCAGTAATGGCTCGCCGCACCGTCGTCGCTGCTGCGCAGCATGGCCTCGAGCCGCGCCCGGTCCTCGGCCGGGACCTGGTAGCCCGGCCCGAGGTCCCCCAGGACGTCGAGGGCGAGCAGCAGCTTCACGACCGACGCCGACCGGAACTGCCGGTCCTCGTTGAGCAGTTCGGTGAAGCGGCCGGTGGACCGGTCGAAGACGGCGACGCCGGCGGTGACGCCCGCGGGTACGTCCACGTCGGGCGACGGGCGGGGCGAAGCGGCCAGGGCGGGCACCGCCGCCAGCGCGCCGAGCGCCCCCAGGGCGACGGTGAGGCTCACCAGCCGGCCGATGCCGTGCCGGACCCGGCGGCGGGTACGGCGGGCCGGCCGCGTCGCCGGCCGGGCGGCGGACGGGCCGGACACCGCCGGACCACACGGCAGTTGCGGACCACGGCCGGCCGCGGCAGCCGCCGGCCGACGCTGTGGATGTGCCGTGACCTGCCGCTGCGTGCGTGCTGAGGCCCGGTCTCCCGGGCGTCCCTGCTGCATCGTCGCCCACTCCGTCCGTCACGCCAAGGAGACCCGCGGTGGCGCGAGTCGGCCGCACTCCGGTCACGCATGGTGGTCCGGCGGAGTTGTCATGGGCAAGACATTGCGTTCTGAACGAAAGACCCCGTCCGCTTCTTGTGCCGCACCAGGCGCGTCCCTACCTTGTGCCGCGGCCCGCCGTCCGCCCGGACGCCGGCGTCCCCGGCTGCTTTCCCCACGAAGGAGCGATGCGCGATGCCTCTCAGACGCCTCTGGACCACAGCGGTGACCGCCCTGGTCGCACTGGCCGGCCTGTTGCTCGTCCCGGTCCAGCCGGCCGGTGCCGCCACCACCGGAAGCACGGTGGCGGCGGCGCCGAACTTCAAGGCCCCCTACCCGTGCGGTCAGAAGTGGACCTACAGCCACCACTCGGCCGAGGTCCGCCGCGCGCTGGACTTCGTCCGCGCCGACGGCGGCACCACCAACGGAACCCCGGTCCTCGCCTCCGCCGCGGGCACCGCCTACCGGTACTACCAGGCGAGCGGCGCGGGCAACTACATAGCCATCGAGCACGGCGGCGGCTGGCGCACCTACTACTTCCACCTGTCCGCCTACAGCGTCGCCGACGGCGCGCACGTCGAGCAGGGCCAGCAGATCGGGACCACCGGGAGCACCGGCAACTCCAGCGGCCCGCACATCCACTACGAGCAGCTCTACAACGGCGTCGGTCAGGACATCCGCATCAACGGGGTCGCGCTGGCCTACCCCGGCAGCTACAACCAGTACTTCCTGACCAGCGACAACGGCTGCGGCGGCGCGGGCGTGCCGTTCATGACCTGGGGCAGCGGGGTGCGGGTGCGCAGCGACGCCTACCTCAGCGCGCCGGTGGTCACCACGCTCGGCGGTCCCACGAGCGTCCGGGTCCTGTGCCAGAAGCAGGGCGACACGGTGAACGCGGAGGGCTACACCAACAACTGGTGGAGCAAGCTGCGCGACCAGAACGGCTTCATCAGCAACATCTACATCGACAACCCCGCGGCCCAGCTCCCCGGCGTCCCCCTGTGCTGACCGGGACGCGGTGAAACCGGCCGGCCCGGAGACCTCCGGGCCGGCCGTCGTGCACGGCCCTCACGCGCGCCTCGCGAGAGGCGTCACCCGGCGGCCGGCGCGCCGTCCCGGGAGCGCGGGAACCGCGCTCCTGCCCCAGCGCCGACCCGGCGCACTCGGCCATGAGAACGGCGGCTGGTGCGGGGCATCCCGGGCGCGCCATTGGTCTCCGCAGTGGACGGCGGCGGAGGGGACCAGTACGGCTGCGAGAGTCGCCGCCGCGGCCAGGAGGACGGCCACACGGGGTCTTCCACTCATCAGGCACTCCGATCAGTTCCTGTGCACAGGGATGACCACAGTTCACGACTAGGGTCGTGTGAGCTGGGGGCCGTCGGTTGTCCCTGACAATGGTTCGGGCAGGCTTCACGTGCGGAGAAGGTGAGCCGCTGCCCGGCCCCGTGTCTCAAGAAGCACGGTGTGGGCGGCGGCCTCCCCCGCCGGTCAGGTCCAGCCCCGCGAACACGGTTCAGCGGGCTCCGCGTGCCTCGCGCGGAGTCCGGGGGCGGGCAGCGGACACGCCTTCCGGGTTCACGAGATGCCGCGCCCGTCAGGTGTGGCCATCATGGTCAGCCAGGCTCCGTCCGGCCGTCAGGGCAGCCGGGCGGGAGGGAAAGGTGGTGACCATGGAGCTGTTCCCGTCGATCCCGCTCGCCGAGTGGCGCGGCACCAAAGAGACGCTCCACCGTTTCGCGCAGACCGTCGGGAAGATCCGGCTCGCCGCCAGCCCCCGGCGCAACCACTGGTGGAACGTGCCATTCCACCTGACCGGGCGCGGCATCACCACGCGCCCGATGGGACAGGGCGACGGCCGTCCCGTCTTCACGATCGACTTCGACTTCGTCGCGCACCAGCTGGACGTCTCCGCCCTGGACGGACGGCAGATGTCGATCCCGCTCGCCGACCAGTCCGTGGCCTCCTTCCACGACCAGGTCATGCGAGCGCTCGCCGCGCTGGGCGTCCAGGTGGACATCGACCTCGACCACCCCTTCGACCTGCCCGACGCCGCCCGGCCGTTCGCCGAGGACACCGAGCACGCGGCCTACGATCCCGCCCAGGCCAACCGCTACTGGCGGGTCCTCAGCCAGGTGGCCTCCGTACTGGAGGAGTTCGCCGCGGGCTATGCGGGGAAGGTCAGCCCCGTGCACCACTTCTGGCACACCTTCGACATCGCCCACACCCGGTTCTCCGGACGGCGCGTCGAGCAGCCCGAGCAGGTCGACCCCGTCACCCGGGAGGCGTACTCCTGGGAGGTGATCAGCTTCGGCTTCTGGTTCGGGGACGACACCTTCCCCGAGCCGGCGTTCTACTCCTACACGGCTCCGGAGCCCGCCGGGCTGACCGAGGAGCCGCTCCGGCCCGCGGCGGCGCACTGGCTCCCCCTGCGGGGCAGCCATCTGGCCGTACTGCCGTACGACGCGGTGCGCACCGAGGCCGACCCGCGTGCCGCCGTGCTCGCCTTCTACGACAGCGCGTACCGGGCCGGTGCGCGGCGCGCCGGATGGGAGACCGAGGCGCTGGAATGCCCCGGCGGGGTCACGGACCCGCAGTTGCGTGTCCAGCGGTCCGACGGGGCGCCCGGCTGAGGCCGGGCGGGAGCGGCGGAGGCCGAGTCGGTGCGGCCGTCCGGGCGCCGCCCGCCCGGTGAGCACGCCGCTGGTGGCCGCGCCCCTTCCCCGACGGCCACACCACCACACGCCGGTGGGCCGCCCCGGGCAGGGACGGCCCACCGGCCCATCCGGGCGGCAGCCGGGGGAACGCCGGCCGGATCAGACGGAGGAGGTGACCGCGGCGCGCTTGCCGTCGTCCGCCGAGGCGGGCTCGCCGTCGTCCAGGGAGACGTTCTTCGTCTCCTTGCCGAGGAGCAACGCGGTCAGTGTCAGCACCGCCATCGAGGAGAGGTAGACGCCCACCAGCCACGGCGAGCCGTCACCGGCCTGCCACAGCGCCACCGCGATGAACGGGGCGACCGCCGCGCCGAGGATCGAGCTGACGTTGTACGAGATGCCGGACCCGGTGTAGCGCACGCTCGTCGGGAAGAGCTCGGGCAGGAGCGCGCCCATCGGGCCGAACGTCATGCCCATCAGCGTGAAGCCGAGCACGAGCCACAGCACCACGCCGAGGGTGCCCAGACCGATCAGCGGCACCCAGACCAGTCCGAACACCACGATCGCGGCGGTGACCCAGATCAGGGTGGTGCGCCGTCCGTACCGGTCGGCGAGCGGGCCGGAGATGAGGGTGAACGCGGCGAAGAACAGCACGCCGAAGATCATCATCAGGACGAACGTGGTGTAGCTGTAGCCCAGACCGGGCACGGCGGCGTCCTTCGCGGTGCGTCCGTAGCTCAGCGAGAACGTGGTCATCAGGTAGAAGAGCACGTACGTCGCCAGCATGATGAAGGTGCCGAGGATCAGCTGCTTCCAGTGGCTGCGCACCACGGTGGCCAGCGGCAGCTTCTGCACCTTCCCCGCCTCGCGCGTCTTGGCGAAGACCTCCGACTCCACCAGTCGCGACCGCACCCACAGGCCGATGGCGACCATCACGGCGGAGAACAGGAACGGGATGCGCCAGCCCCAGCTGACGAAGGCGTCGGAGGGCTGCGTGGGGTCGGCGCCCGCCGCGGAGGGCAGCAGCGCGCCGATGATCAGGAACAGGCCGTTGCCGATGATGAAGCCGAGCGGCGCGCCCAGCTGCGGGAAGGTGCCGTACAGAGCGCGCTTGCCGCTGGGCGCGTTCTCCGTCGCGACCAGCGCGGCACCGCTCCACTCGCCGCCGAGCGCGAAGCCCTGCGCGAGCCGCATCAGCACCAGCAGTGCGGTGGCGATCCAGCCGGCCTGCACGTAGGTGGGCAGGACGCCGATGAGGAACGTGGCGATGCCCATGGTCAGCAGCGAGACCACCAGCGTCCTCTTGCGGCCGAGCCGGTCGCCGAGGTGTCCGAAGAAGACGGCGCCGATCGGGCGGGCGACCATCGCGGCGCCGAACACCGCGAACGACGACAGCAGCGCCGTGGTCGGGTCGCCGCCCGGGAAGAAGAGGGAGGGGAAGACCAGCACCGCGGCGGTCGCGTAGATGTAGAAGTCGTAGAACTCGATCGTCGTGCCGATGAGGCTGGCGATGAGGACGCGGGACCGCGGATTGACGGGTGTCTGGGCTGAGCCGGTGGCTTGTGCGGGCATTGCTCGGTCTTTCGCGCGAGGTGGAATCGGTCGCCGAGGGCCCGGACCTGCGCACACGTCCCCCTCGCCGAAAGACCGTGCGAACTGTACGGGCAGGCCAACGATCTCAGGCGTCTTACGTTCCGAAAAGCGCCGCCCACATGCTGAGACGCCTTCCGGCCTGCCCCTCGGCCCCGCTCACGCCGGCCGCCCTCGCCGGGTGGGGGCCCGTCCTGGAGGGATGTGGAGGCGCTCCGGACTGCGGGGCCGGGCGCGTTCGACGACCGGGTGACCGAACCGAGCGGCCCGGGCGGTGACCATGCCGGGCCGCGTTCGCCACCGCGGTCGTGTCCCGGCGCGGGCAGTCCCGCTGGCGCTGTCCCGCCCGGGCGGACCCGACCCGGGTGCGTCGGGCCGGGCGGCGGGCCGTGACGGAGACCAGGGGAGCGGTGGTCACGACGACATCGGACTGCTGCGGGCCGGTGAGCGCACGCCCGCGGGCCACCGCCGCTATGTGAGGACTACCTGCGGCGGCTGTACCGGGTGCGGGCGCTGCGTGCCCTGGGTATGCCCCTGGAGGAGATCAAGGACCCGCTCGGAGCCTGGCGCCGGGGGCGGCCCCTCCACGAGGGGGAGGGGCCGCACCCCGGCTTCCCCCCGGTCGCCGGGGGTCAATCGTGGAAGACCTGGGAAGCGGTACTCGTGTGCGGTACGGGCGTGCCTCGGTCAGGCTGATTGGATCAGCCCGGACCGGTAGGCGAGGGAAACGAGTTGGACGCGGTCGCGTACGTCGAGCTTGCAGCGCAGGCGGTAGAGATGGGTGCGAACGGTGGTCACCCCTATCGATAATTGCGCGGCGACCTCCTCCGTGGACATGCCTTGTGCCAGCAGCGTCAGTACCTGGCGCTCGCGCGTGGTGATCTCTTCGGTGGGTATCCGCAGCGCCTCGTGGGGAGTGCGGTTGTCGCGCCGGTACCAGTCGACGAGCCGGGTGGCGATCTGCGGAGCCAGTGTGGTCTGGCCCTTGGCGGCGGACCGTATGGCGGCGCTCAGTTCCTGACCGGTGGTCCCGCGCACCAGTACGCCGTTGACGCCCAGGCGCAACAGGCCGGCGAAGGTCTCGTCGTCGTCGTTCATGGCCAGCGCGACGATGCGGGGCGGTGTGTCTCCGGGTTCGCGGAGAAGTCTTCGGATCATCTCCGTACCGTTGATGCCCTGGAGGTCCAGACCGGTCACCACCACGTCGGGCCGCTGAGTGCGAGCCGTCATGATCGCTTCCATGCCGCTGTTGGTGGTGCCAATGACCAGCATGTCCGGCTCGGCCTCGATGAGACTGCGGAGCCCGTCAAGAACGATCGGCAGGTCATTGCAGACCAGTACTCGAAGGGACATTTGTCATCCTTGTGTAGGGGAGGGTGACACCTTCTCATTCGTTCAGCCGCGTCACGCTACCAGCATCTGAATGTTGAATTAGCGTTTCTCGTCGAGAGATGCGGTCCTTTGGTGGGGCAAGACTGCTGCTTCCGGGGCGCGTTGTGCTGTCAAGAGGGCCCGACCCGATCATTTCTGCAACGACCCCGTTGAACCCGTCCCTCTCACCACGCGAGCCGCCATGACGCAGCGGTGCCGCACGGCGAGGGACGGCATCCGACACGGGGTCGGCAGGACGAGGCCGAACACCCGGGGCACGGCCACGAGCCCTCCGCGCCGCAGGGACCCGGGGTAAGCGCAGCGTTGAACCACCCTTACGTCCAGGTCAATGCGGCGCGGACGACCGCCTGGCGAGCGCTGGGTAGTTTCGGCCCTCGGTGGCTCCGCGGCCATCGCGTCCGAACCGGCTTCAGGAGGTCCCCATGGTCGTCTGTCCCGAGTGCGAAGAGGGACTCGCTGTCCCGGCTCAGTCCAGGAAGGGCGAGATCCTCGACTGCGCCGGCTGTTCCAGCGAGCTCGAGATCCTCGCCGTCGACCCCGTCCTGGTCGCCCTCGCCCCCGAGGTCGAGGAGGACTGGGGCGAGTGAGCGCGCATCGCTCCCTCTGGAGCAACCGTGACTTCACGGTCTTCTGGGCCGGGGACACGGTTGCCCAGTTCGGCAGTCAGATCACGCTCCTGGCCGTACCGCTGACCGCGGCGGTCACGCTGCACGTGGACGCGAAGGCGATGGGCGTGCTGAACGCCGCCTCGTACCTTCCCTTCCTGGTGCTGACCCTGTTCGCCGGGGTCTGGGCCGACCGCTACCGGCGACGCCCGGTGATGCTGGCGAGCACACTCTGCCGCGCCGTCCTGCTCTCCCTCATTCCCCTGCTGTTCGCCCTGGACCAGCTGAACCTCGGCTATCTGGTCGCCGTCGCGATCGCCGTCGGCGTGTTCACGGTCCTGTTCGAAGTGACCTACCAGTCCTATCTGCCGTCGCTGGTGGACCGCGAGGACCTGATGGAGGGCAACAGCAAGCTCCAGGTCAGCGCGTCGGCGGCGCAGGTCGGCGGTCCGGCCCTCGCGGGCTGGCTGGCGGGCTGGCTGACGCCCCAGGACGCGATCCTGGTCAGCGCGATCGCGTTCGCCGTCTCGGCCGGGGGGCTCGTCATGGTCCGGAAGCCGGAGCCCGCTCCGGACCGGCCGGCCGAGCACCCCGCGGTACGGCGCCAGATCGCCGAGGGGCTGCGGTTCACCTTCGGCAACCGGGTCCTGCGCGCCTGTGTCCTGGAAGCCGCCACCTACAACATGTTCTGGCTGGTGCTGGAGACCGTCTTCCTGCTCTACGCCACCCGGAACCTGGGCTTCTCACCCGGAACGGTCGGTCTGATCCTGGGCGGCGGCGCGGTCGGCTCCCTGGCGGGGTCGCTCGTCGCCAAGCGGATCTCCGAGCGCCTCGGACTCGGCAACACCGTCACGCTCGCGATGGTGCTGGGGTGCGCCGCACCGGTGCTGGTGCCGCTCGCGGGCGGTCCGCGGGCCGTGGCCCTGGGGCTTCTCCTGCTGTCCTTCCTCGTCGGCGGGGCGGGCACCATGGTCGCCAACATCCAGGTCGTGAGCCTGCGGCAGACCATCACACCCAACGCCATGCTCGGCCGGATGAACGCCAGCTACCGCTTCATGTCCTGGGGCGTGGTGCCGCTGGGCGCCCTGCTGGGCGGCTGGCTCGGCGACTCGATCGGGCTGCGTCCGGCGCTGTTCGTGGGTGCGGCGGGGCTCTTCGCCTCGGCGCTGTGGATCGTGTTCTCCCCGATCCGCGTGATGCGTGAACTCCCTGCGGCCGCCGACCACGAGGCGGCGCACGACGGCGGCACGGACGGCGCGGACGAGAAGACCTCAGACCCGAACGCGGCAACGGTCGCCGACCACTGAACGGACCGAGAGGCGGAACTCGTGAACACGTTGCCGGTGCAGCAGTTGGTGTCGAGGGTCGCCGAGGCCCGGCCCGAGGCGATCGCCGTCGTCCAGGGGGCACGGCGCCTCAGCTACCGGACGCTGGTGCGCCGGGCCGAGTCGCTGGCGGTCCGGCTGCAGAAGCTGGGAGTGTCCCGCGGCGACCGGGTCGTGCTGGCCACGACCCGGTCGCCCGAGATGGTGGTGGGCATGCTGGCCGTGCTCCGGGCGGGCGCGGCGTACATCCCGGTCGACCCCGGCTATCCGGCCAAGCGGCTGGAGTTCCTGATCGGGGACGCCGGCGCCCGCCTGGTGCTCACCGAGCCGGAGGTGCGGCCCGGCCTGCCCGGCCTCGACTGCCCCGCCGTCGACATCCCGCGTGAGGACGACGGTGGGCAGGAGCGGCCCGTCCCCGCCGCCGCGGACGGGTCCGACGTCGCGTACTGCATCTACACGTCCGGCTCCACCGGCCTGCCCAAGGGCGTGGAGATCCCGCACGAGGGCCTGTCCAACCTGGTCGCCTGGCACCGGGAGACGTACGGGCTGACCCCGGCGGACCGCACCACCCAGATCGCGGGCACCGCGTTCGACGCCTCGGTGTGGGAGATCTGGCCCACGCTCACCACCGGCGCCGAACTGCACCTGGCCACCGAGGGACACAGCTCGGCGGCCGAGCTGGTGGAGTGGCTGACCGGGGCGGGGATCACCGTCTCCTTCCTGCCCACGCCACTGGCCGAACTGGTGCTCGCCGAGGACTGGCCGGCCGGCACCCGCCTCCGGTATCTGCTCACCGGCGGCGACCGGCTGCACCGCCATCCGCCCGCGGGGCTGCCGTTCACACTGGTCAACCACTACGGTCCGACCGAGTGCACCGTCGTCGCCACCGCGGGCGAGGTGCCCGCGGGCGCGGAGGGTCGCGAGCCGTCCATCGGGCGGCCGATCCGCGGTATCGAGGCCCGGCTGCTCGACGACCAGGGCTCGGACGTGCCCGACGGCACCGAGGGCGAGCTGTACCTGAGCGGCGCCGGCCTGGCACGCGGATACCTGAACCGCCCGGAGCTCACCGCGGAGCGCTTCGTCACCCTGGGCCCCGACGGCACCCGGTACTACCGCACCGGGGACCTCGCCGTCCGGAACCCGGACGGCAGTCTGCGGTTCGTGGGCCGGGCCGACGGCCAGGTGAAGCTGCGCGGCTTCCGGATCGAACTCGGCGAGATCGAATCCACCCTGTGCACCCACCCGCGGATCACCGGCGCGGCGGCCGCCCTGCGCGAGGACGTCCCCGGCGACGCGAGGCTGGCCGCCTACCCGGTGTTTCGGCCCGGCACCTCCCTGTCCGCCGCCGAACTGCGTTCCTGGCTCGCCGAACGGCTCCCCGGGCACCTGGTTCCCACCTCGTTCACGGCACTGGACGCGCTGCCGCTCACCCGCAACGGCAAGGTGGACCGCTCGGCCCTGCCGGCCCCCGCCCAGGACCGTGACGCGCTGGCCGGCGCCTACGTGGCCCCGGCGGAGGGCGTCGAGGCCGAACTGGCGAAGCTGTGGCAGGAGGTGCTGGGCGTCGACCGGGTCGGCGCGCTGGACGACTTCTTCGTCCTGGGCGGCAACTCGCTGTCGGCGGTCCGGGTGACGGGACGGTTGCGCGAGCACTACGCCGTCGACCTGCCGCTCACCGCGGTGTTCGCCGAGCCCACCGTCCGGGGGCTGGCCCGCGCGGTGGCCGCCGCACCCCGGCAGGACGCCGAACGGCGTCAGCCGCGGACCCCGGACCGTTCCCGGCCGCTGCCGCTGTCGCCGTCCCAGCGGCGGATGTGGCTGATGAACGGGCTGGACGACTCCGGCACCACCTACAACGTGCCGCTCGCCTTCGACCTGCGCGGTCCGCTCGACGAAGGAGCGTTGCGGCAGGCCCTGCGCGCGGTGGTGGAGCGCCACGAGGCGCTGCGCACCGGCTTCGTCGTCGAGGCGGGGACGCCCCTCCAGGTCGTCGGTGCCGTACCGGAGATCGATTGTCCCGTGGTCGAGGTCGGCAACGACGAGGAGCAGCTCCGGCGCGCGGAGCGCATCGCCCGGCACCGCTTCGACCTCACGACCGGTCCGCTGATCCGCTGCGAGCTGCTGCGCCGCGGGGCCCGGCGGCACGTCCTGCTGGCCGTCGTCCACCACATCGTCTTCGACGGCTGGTCGCTCGGCGTGTTCAGCCGCGACCTCGCCGACTGCTACGAGGCGGCCCTCGCCGGACGCGCACCGGCGCCGCCCCTGGCCGTGCAGCCCGCAGACATCACCGAGCAGCTTCAGCGCGCGGCGGACGAGGCGTCCGAGGGCCCCCACGCGGAGTACTGGCGCAGCACGCTCGAGGGCGCGCCGCAGGACCTCGGACTGCCCACCGACTTCGTCCGCCCGTCCCGGCCGACCAACCGGGGCGGCCGGGAGAGCGTCGACATCGGGCCGGAGGCGCTGGGCTCGCTGCGGGCCCTGTGCCGGGCCGAGGGGGTCACCCTGTTCATGGGCCTGGCGGCGCTCTGCCAGGCGTACCTGAGCCGGATCACCGGCAACGAGGACGTGGTCATCGGCAGCCCGGTGGCGGGCCGCAACGCGTCCGGCAGCGAACCGCTGGTCGGCTGCTTCATCAACACGCTGCCGCTGCGCACCGATCTGAGCGGCGAGCCCGGTTTCCGCGACCTGCTGCACCGGGTCCGCCACGTCGTGCTGGGCGCGTTCGAGCACCAGGACACGCCGTTCGAGCGGATCGTGGAGCTGGCCGCGGCCGGGCACTCCGCCGACCAGAACCCGGTCTACCAGGTGGTGTTCGCCCTGGAGGACGCCCACCGCGCGGAGTTCGGCTTCGGCGGACTGAGCGCCACCGTCACCGAACTGGACGCCGGCACCGCACGGGCGGACCTCAGCTTCTCCGCCACCCCGTACGGCAACGGCCTGCGGCTCACCGCCGAGTACCGCTCCGACCTGTTCGCCCCGGCCACCGTCCGCAGGACGCTCGCGACACTCGGCACGCTGCTCGACGGTGCGCTGGCGGAGCCGGACCGGCCGTTCACGCTGCTGCCGCTGCTGGGCCCGGACGAGTACCGCGACCAGGTGCACACCTGGAACGACACCGCGCGGCCCTTCGAGGACACGGCGACCGTGCACGAGCTGGTCGAGCGCAGGGTGGACGCCGACCCGGACGCCGTCGCGGTGGTGTTCGAGGACCGCGCCGCGCTGACCTACGGGGAGCTGGACCGCCGCGCCAACGCGCTGGCGCACCGGCTGCGCGCGCTCGGCGTCGGCCGGGAGACCCTGGTCGGGCTCTGTGTGGAGCGCTCGCCGGACCTGGTGGTCGCGGTTCTCGCGGTGCTCAAGGCCGGCGGCGCGTACGTGCCGCTGGATCCGGCCTACCCGGCCGACCGGCTCGCCTTCATGCTGGCCGACAGCGCGGCTCCGGTCGTGGTGACCCAGTCCGCGGTGCGCGAGCGGTTGCCGCAGACCTCGGCCGCGGTGGTCGAGCTGGACACGGACACGGCAGTGGACAAGATGCCCGCCACCAGGCCGGCGCCGGTCTCCGGGCCGGCGGGGCTCGCATACGTGATCTACACCTCCGGTTCCACGGGACGGCCCAAGGGGGTGCTGATCGAACACCGGTCGGTCTGCAACTTCATGGCCAACGTCCAGCAGATGTTCGGCCTCGGCCCGCACGACCGGATCCTCCAGTTCGCCTCGCTGAGCTTCGACGTCTCGACGTTCGAGATCTTCGGAGCGCTGACCAGCGGCGCCCGGCTCTGCCTGGCCCGGCAGGAGACCCTGCTCTCGGTGCGCGCGCTGAGCCGGTTCATGACCGAGCAGGGCATCACCGTGATGGACATGCCGCCCGCGGTGATGAAGCTGCTGCCCGGACAGGAGTTCCCGGCGCTGCGCGTCGCCTTCGTGGGCGGTGAGGCGTTCTCCGGAGGCCTGGTCGACGACTGGTCGGTGCCCGGCCGGCGGTTCATCAACGGGTACGGGCCCACCGAGGGCACCGTGACGGTGATCGCCGAGGAGTGCGGCCCCGGCGCGTACGAGGGATCGCCGCCGATCGGACGGCCGATGGGCAACATGCGGGCCTATGTGCTCGACCGGCGGCAGCAGCTCCTGCCGACCGGGGTCCCCGGAGAACTGTGGATCGGCGGTGCCGGACTGGCCCGCGGCTACCTGGGGCGCCCGGAGCTGACCGGCGAGCGGTTCCTGCCCGACCCGTTCCTGGCCGATGAGGACGCGCGGATCTACCGGACCGGCGACCTGGTCAGGCTGCTGCCCGACGGCCGGCTGGACTTCCTCGGCCGGGTCGACGACCAGGTGAAGCTGCGCGGTTTCCGGATCGAGCTGGGAGAGGTCGAAGCCGTGCTGACCGAGCACCCCGGGATCTCCTCCGCCGCCGTGCTGCTGCGCGAGGACAAGCCGGGGCACCCGAGGCTGGTCGGGTACGCGGTCCCGGCGGACGGCGCCCTCACCGCGGCCGAACTGCGCGCCCACCTGGCGGACCGGCTCCCGGCGCACATGGTGCCCGACGCCTTCGTCCTGCTGGAGAGCCTGCCGCTCAGCCCCAGCGGCAAGATCGACCGCCGCTCCCTGCCGGCCCCCGCCGCGGCGGACCTCACGGCGGCCCGTGCCGTCGTGCAGCCGCGCAACCGCCGCGAGCGCACGCTCGCCGAGCTGTGGTGCAAGCTCCTGCAGGTCCCGGAGCTCGGCATACACGACAACTTCTTCGAACTGGGTGGCAACTCGATCGCCGCGGTGCAGCTCGTGTGGGACATCCACAACAGCTTCGGAGTGGAGCTCCGGCTCCGCGAGGTGTTCGACCACCCCACCGTGGCCTCGCTCACCCCCCGCATCGAGGCGGCCATGCTCGCCGAGCACGCCGCCCGAGCCTCGTCCGCCGTGGACCCGAAAGGCAGCGTCCGATGACCGAGAACCTCTCCGAGCTCTCCGCCGAGGAGCGCGAGCGGCTGCTCGACCTGCTCCAGGACGAGGCAGCCGACGCCCCGTCCGACCGGATACCCGCGGCGGCGGGCGAAGGTCCCGCCCCGGCCTCGTACGCACAGCGCCGCCTGTGGTTCGTCGACCGCTTCGACCCCGGGAACCCGGCCTACAACGTGCCGCTGGCGGCCCGGATCCGTGGTGACCTCGACCTGGACGCGCTGGCTGCGGCGCTGCGGATGGTGGTGGACCGGCACGACGTGCTGCGCACCACCTTCCGCGAGGCCGACGGCGGGCCGGTGCAGGTCGTCGCCGAGCCGGGCGAGGTCGAACTGCCCGTCCTGGACGCGGAGCGGACCGGACCGGTCGACGAGTGGATCACCACCGAGACGCTCCGCGTCTTCGACCTGACCGAGGGCCCGCTGCTGCGCGCGGCGGTGCTGCGGGAAGCGGCCGACTCGCACGTGCTGCTGCTGGTGGCCCACCACACGGTGGTCGACGGCTGGTCGCTGGGCGTGGTGATGCGCGAACTCGGCGCGTTCTACGCGGAGCTGAGCGCCGGCCGGACGCCCGAGCCGGGCGAACCCCCGGTGCAGTACGCGGACTTCGCCTCCTGGCAGCGCCGCCGCCTGGAGGACGGCGAGCACACCGGGGACCTGGCGTACTGGCGCGAGGCGTTGCACGGCGCGCCCCCGGTGCCGGCGCTGCCCCAGGACGGCCCGGTGCCCGGCACCGAGCGCTACGCCGGAGAGGTGCGCTCGGCCCGGGTGGCGCCCGGGACGCTGACCGGCCTGCGCGCGCTGGGCGCCTCCTCCGGCGCCTCCACGTTCATGATCGTGCTCGCCGCGTTCCAGCTGCTGCTCGGCCGGCTGGCCGGCACCGGCGACGTGGTGGTCGGCGTGCCCACCGCGGGCCGCTCGCGCCCCGAACTCGCCGGCTCCGTCGGCTGCTTCCTCAACACCCTGGCCCTGCGCGCGGATCTCGGCGGAGAGCCGACCTTCCGCGGCCTGGTCCAGCGGGTCGGCCGCTCCACCCTCGCCGCCTACGAGCACCAGGAGCTGCCCTTCGAGCTCCTGGTGGAGGAACTGCGGCCGGAGCGCAGTGCCACCCACACTCCCTTCTTCCAGGTCATGTTCAACCACACCAACACGGTGGAGGCGACGGACCGGCTGGGTCCGCTGCCCCTGGAGTTCCTGGAGCTCTCCCGGCCGCCGGCCAAGTTCCCGCTCACCCTCTACGCACGGGAGACGGGTGAGGAACTGGTGCTGGAGGCGGTCTTCCAGACCGCGCTCTACCACCCGGAGCGCATCGCCCACCTCCTCGGCCAGCTCGTCCGGCTGCTGGAGCAGGCGGTCGCCGCCCCCGACACGGCGGTCTCCCGCTACTCGCTGGTCCTCCCCGGGAGCGAGGGGGCCCTGCCCGATCCGGCGGAGCCGCAGAAGGCCGAACTCCAGCCCACCGTGCGTGAACTGGTGTACGCGCAGGTGCGGCGCACCCCCGGGGCCGCGGCTGTGGAGTGCGGCGGGCAGCGCTGGAGCTACGCCGAGCTGTGGGAGCGGGCGGAGGCCATCCGTACGTCCCTCGGCCTGGACCCGGACGGCGCCGAGCGGCCCGTGGTCGCGGTCTCCGGGCGCCGCAGCCCGGCGCTGGCCGCGGCGATGCTCGCCGTGCTCGCGGGTGGCGGCGTGCTGGTCTCGGTCGACCCGCTGCTGCCCCGGCTGCGGCAGCAGAGCCTCCTGAGCCGGTCCGGGGCCACGCGGGTGGTCCTGGTCACCGCACCGGAGGACGGCGAGGACTCGCCGCTGCGCCGCGACGGAATGGGAGTCGTCGAGGTGCCCCGGGACACCGGACGGCCGCTCGGCGCGCCCGGACCGCACGAGCCGGGCCGGACGTACGGCAGCGAGGCCGGATACCTGTTCTTCACCTCCGGCACCACCGGCGTGCCCAAGGGCGTCCTCGGCCGTGAGAGCGGACTCACCCACTTCCTGACCTGGCAGCGGGACACGTTCGGTGTCGGTCCCGGCGACCGCACCGCCTTCCTCACCGGACTCTCCTTCGACGTCGTGCTGCGGGACCTGCTGCTGCCGCTGGTCTCCGGCGCCACCCTGTGCGTCCCCGAGCGGGGCGACGCACTGCTGCCCGGCGCCCTGCTGGGCTGGCTGGCGGAGCAGCGGATCACCGCCCTGCACACGGTGCCCGCACTCGCCACCGCCTGGCTCGCGGAGCACCCTGCGGACAGCCCCGGACCCAGCGCCGTGCGGCTGGTCTTCTTCGCGGGCGAGCCGCTCACGGACGCTCTGGTGGCGCGCTGGCGGGCGACCTGCCCGGGCAGTGCGGTGGTCAATCTGTACGGCCCGACCGAGACCACCCTCGCCGCCTGCTCCTGGACCGTGCCCGAGCGGCCCGCGGCCGGCGTGCAGCCGGTCGGCCGCCCGCTGCCCGGAGGCCAGGCCCTGGTGATGAACGAGTCCGGGACCCGCTGCGGGATCGGTGAGGTCGGGGAGATCGTCATCCGCACGCCGTACCGCAGCCTCGGCTACCTCGCCGCCGAGGAGGCGGAGACCGGCGCACGCGCCGCCTGGCAGCCCAACCCCGCAACCGGCGACCCCGAGGACCTGCTCTATCACACCGGTGACCTGGGCCGTTACGGGCTGGACGGCACACTGGAGATCCTGGGCCGCAGGGACCGCCAGGTGAAGATCCGCGGGGTGCGGATCGAACCCGACGAGGTGGCGGCCGTGCTCGCCAAGCACCCGGGCGTCCGTCAGGCGGTCGTCGCGGCCAGGTCCGTACGGGACGGCGAGATCCTGCTGACCGCCTACGCGGTGGCCGCCACCGAACCCGCCCCGACCCCCGCCCAGCTGCGCGGCTACCTCGGCAAGCGGCTCCCCGCCGCCGCCGTGCCCGCCGTCTGCCTCTTCGTGGACGCCGTACCGGTCACCGCCAACGGCAAGACCGACTGGGCGGCGCTCCCGAAGCCGGAGGCAGCGGTCGAGGAGGAGTGGGTGCCGCCCCGCAGTGGCACCGAACAGCGACTGGCCGCAATCGTCGCCGAACTGCTCGGCGTCGACCGGGTCGGCGCGCACAGCGGCTTCTTCGCCCTCGGCGGCCACTCGCTGCTCGCCATGCAGCTGGTCTCGCGCATCGCCGACACCTTCGGGGTCACGCTGCCGCTCAAGGCGGTGTTCGAGAGCCCGACCGTGGCCGGGCTCGCCGAGCTGATCGACGCGGAAGCGGTGCGCCCCGATGACGACTGAGCACCCGGCCGCCCCGGACCACCCCGCCTCGCTCGCCCAGCGCCGGCTCTGGTTCGTCGACCGGCTCACACCAGGGAGCTGCGCCTACACCGTGCCGGTCGCGGTACGGATCCACGGTGCGCTCGACCAGGAGGTGCTGCGGGCCGCCCTGGACGGGATCGTCGCCCGGCACGAGGTGCTGCGCACCACCTTCCACCTGGTCGACGGCGAGGTGACGCAGCGGGTGCGTCCCGCACGGCCGCTGCCGCTGGCCGTGCACGACCTGACCGGGGAGCCCGACGCCGAGCGGCTGGCGGACGAGGCGGTGGACCGTGCCTCCCGGCAGGTGTTCGACCTGGCGACCGGACCGCTGTTCACCGCCGAGTTGCTGCGGCTCGGTCCGGCGGAGCACGTGCTGTCGCTGGTCGCGCACCACATCGTGGTGGACGGCTGGTCGCTCGGCCGGCTGCTCTTCGAACTGCAGGTCCTGTACGCGGACCTCGCCGCCGGGCGCCCCGCTTCGCTGCCGCCGCTGCCGCTGCAGTACGGCGACTTCGCCCGACGCCAGCGCGGCCGGGCCGGCTCGGATTCCGGTGCGCGCGAACGCGCCTACTGGCGCACCGCGCTGGAGGGCGCTCCACCGGTGCTGGAGCTCCCGGCCGTCCACCCGCGTACCGCCGCCGCGACCGGGAGCGGGCCGGGAGCGCTGCGCTCGGCGCGGCTTCCGGCCGGACTCGCCGAGGACCTGGCCGAGCTGGCGGAGCTGCACGGCAGCACGCTGTTCATGACCCTGCTGACCGCCTTCGGCGTGCTGCTGCACCGGTACACCGGCCGCACCGACCTCGTGGTCGGCACCCCGGTGGCCGGACGGCTCAGCGCCGACGTCGAGCCGATGATCGGCTGTTTCATCAACACCCTGCCGCTGCGGATCCGGGTGGATCCGGAGCGGACCTTCGGGGAACTCCTCGGCGAGGTCCGCGAGGTGGCGCTGGGCGCCTACGACCACCAGGCCCTGTCGTTCGAGGAGATCGTCGACACGGTCCACCCGGACCGGTCCGCCGGACTCGCCCCGCTGTTCCAGGTGATGTTCGCGGTCAACAACACCCCGCCGCCCGCCGCCCCACGGGGTCCGCTGCGCCTCGAACCGCTGCCCGCCCGGCGCAGCGAGGTGAAGTACGACCTCAACATGTCGGCCGCGTCCACCCCCTCGGGGATCGACCTCGCGGTCGAGTACCGCACCGACCTCTTCGACGAGGCATGGGTGGACCGGTTCCTCGCACAGCTCCGCACCCTCCTGCACGCCGTGGTGGAGGACCCGGCCGGACCCGTCGGGGACCTCCCGGTGCTGCCCGCGGCCGAACGCCGCCTGCTGCTGCACGAGTGGAACGCCACCGGCACCGGCCATCCGCCCGTGAACGCCGTGCACGAGCTGATCCACCGGCAGGTGGACCTGACCCCCGAGGCCGTGGCGCTGTCCTTCGAGGGCACCGGGCTGACCTACCGGGAGCTGGACGGCCGCGCCAACCGCCTGGCCCGCCATCTGCGCACGCTCGGCGTGGGGCGGGGCGACCGCGTGGGCCTCTGCCTGCACCGTTCGACGGAGCTCGTGGTCGCGCTGCTCGCCGTGCTCAAGGCGGGCGGCGCCTACGTGCCGCTCGACCCGGACCACCCCGAGGAGCGGCGCGCGTTCCTGTGCGAGGACGCCGGGACGGAGGTGGTGCTCACCCATGCCGCCGCCCGCGACCGGGTGCCCCCGGCCGCCCCGCTGGTGGTGGACCTGGACGCGGACGCCGCTGCCCTCGCACCGTACGCGGAGACAAGACCCGAGCCGGTCAACGAGCCGGACGACAGCGCGTACGTCATCTACACCTCCGGCTCCACCGGAACGCCCAAGGGCGTGGCCAACAGCCATCGGGGCATCGTCAACCGGCTGCGGTGGATGCAGGACTGCTTCGGCCTGGCCGGTGACGACACCGTGCTCCAGAAGACGCCGTACAGCTTCGACGTCTCGGTCTGGGAGTTCCTCTGGCCCCTGATGACCGGTGCCCGGCTGGTGGTCGCCCGTCCCGGCGGCCACAAGGACCCTGGCTACCTGGCCGGCCTGATCCGCGCCGAGCGGGTCACCACCGTGCACTTCGTCCCCTCCATGCTGGAGGTGTTCCTGGAGACGGAGCAGGCCGGGGAGCTCACCTCACTGCGCCGGGTGGTGTGCAGCGGTGAGGCGCTGCCCGCCGCCCTGGCCCGCCGCTTCCTGGCCGAGGCCGGGCACTGCGGCCTGCACAACCTGTACGGCCCCACCGAGGCGGCCATCGACGTCAGTCACTGGCAGTGCCGTCCCGGGGAGCCCGGCCCGGCCGTCCCGATCGGGCGCCCGATCGCCAACACCCGCCTGTACGTGCTGGACGAGCGCGGCGCCCCGGCGCCGGTCGGCGTGCCCGGCGAACTGTGCATCGCCGGCGTACAGGTGGCGCAGGGCTACCTCAACCGCCCCGAGCTCACCGCCGAGCGTTTCGTCGCGGACCCCTTCCACGGCGGCCGGATGTACCGCACCGGCGACCTGGCACGGTGGCGGCCGGACGGCGCGCTGGAGTTCCTGGGCCGACTGGACGACCAGGTGAAGCTGCGCGGTTTCCGGATCGAACTCGGTGAGGTGGAGGCGGCGGCCCGCGCCGTGGACGGAGTCCGCAACGCGGTCGCGGTCGCCCGGGACCAGCGGCTGGTCGCCTACGTCGCAGGCGACCGGGAGCTGGTCGACACCGCGCGGCTGCGAGCGGCGATGGGGCGCACCCTGCCCGAGTACATGGTGCCGGAGGCCGTGGTGTGGCTGGACGAGATCCCCCTGTCGCCCAACGGCAAGGTGGACCGCAAGGCGCTGCCCGACCCCGGCGTGGTCACCGACGAGAGCGGACAGGTGGCCGCCCGGGACGGTCTGGAGCTGGCGCTGGTGGCCCTCTGGGAGGACGTCCTCGGACGCCGCCCCATCGGCGTCACCGACGACTTCTTCCAGGTGGGCGGAACCTCGCTGCGTGCCGTGCGGCTGCTGTCCCGGGTGGCCGCCGAGCACGGCCGCGAGCTGCCGCTCTCCTCGCTCTTCGCCGGCGGGGCGACCATCGAGCGGCTGGCGGCCGAACTGCGTGAGGGCCGGTCCGCCGCCTGGTCGCCGATCGTGCCCATACGGGCCGCCGGCTCCCGGCCGCCGCTGTTCTGCCTGCCGCCCGCGGTCGGCAACGCGCTCAGCTACCTCGATCTGACCCGTCACCTCCCCGACGACCAGCCGGTGTACGGCCTGCAGTCCTTCGGCCTGGACGCCGGGCAGCAGCCCGTGGACCTGCTGGAGGAGGCGGTGGAGCACTATCTGGACGCCATCGTCGGCGTGCAGCCGGAGGGTCCGTACCACCTCGTCGGCTTCTGCATCGGCAGCGTGGTCGCGTACGCGGTCGCCCAGCGGCTGCGCGGGACCGGGCGCGAGGTGGCCTCGCTCACCATGCTCGACGGCGGGCCGCCGAACCTCGGCAACGGGCTGGAGGAGGCCGACGAGGCCGACCTGGCCGCCTGGTTCGGCTGGGAACTGGGCCGGGCCGCCGACCGGCGCCTGGAGATCGACCCGGCCGCGCTGCGCGGGCTGCCGCCGGAGCGGCTCACCGAGGAGCTGCTGGCCCGGGCGGCCGCCGCGGACGTACTGCCCCCGGACACCGCGACCGGCCAGCTCTCCCGGCTGATGGCGGTGTTCAACGCCAACGTCCGCGCGGTGCGCCGATATCCGCTGAAACCGTGGGAGGGCCCGCTGACGGCCGTACGCGCGGCCGAGGAGCGCCAGAGCCCGGTCGCGGGCTGGCAGCGGCTGGTCGGCCGGCCGCTGAAGATCCACGACGTGCCCGGCGACCACTACACCATGATGCGACCCCCGCACGTGCCCCGGCTCGCCGAGCTGCTGGCCCGGGCGACCGACCCCGAGACCCCTGGTAGTGACCGGTGACCATCGAACAAGCCGCCGCGGCGACCGATCGGGCCGCCCGTCCACTCGCCGAACGGGCGCTGCGCGTGCGGCAGCACATCGTCGCGATGACGGCCAGCCCCGAGGGGGCGCACATCGGCGGAGCACTGTCCGCCGCGGACATCCTGACCGCGCTGTACTTCGACGTGCTGCGCATCCGGCCGGAGGAGCCCGACTGGCCCGGACGCGACTACTTCGTGCTCAGCAAGGGGCACGCCGCCGCCGGCCTGTACGCGGTGCTCGCCGAGCGCGGCTTCCTGCCCGTCGAGGAGCTGGACACCTACGCCCGCAGCGGCAGCCGCCTGGGCGGCCACCCGCTGCGGGCGGTGCCCGGTGTCGAGTTCCCCACCGGCTCCCTCGGCCACGGACTCGCCCTGGGACTCGGGCTGGCCCTGGCCGCGCGGAGCGACGGCAGGGACAACCGGGCCTACGTCCTGCTCGGCGACGGCGAGCTCCAGGAAGGCAGCGTCTGGGAGGCCGCGGACGCGGCGGCCCGGCTCGGCGTGGACAACCTGACCGCCGTGGTCGACCGCAACCGCCTGCAGATCAACGGCAGTTCGCACCGCGATGCGCTGGCCGGCCGCTGGCGGGCCTTCGGGTGGCGGGCCGTGGAGACCGACGGGCACGACCTGGGCGCGCTGAGCGCCGCCCTGCGCGAGCCGCCGGCGGATCCGGGCGTGCCCACCGTGCTGCTCGCGGACACCGTCAAGGGGCGCGGTGTGCCGTTCCTGGAGAACCGCGCCAAGGCCCACTACGCGTTGTTCTCCCCCACGCTCAGGCACCGGGCCCTCAAGGCCCTCGCCGCCTCCGGACGGGAGAAGGGCCGATGACCGCCGAAGCGCCGGACCTCGCCGGGACGACGGGCCGGGACGCGTTCCGCCGGGCCCTCACCGAGCACGCCGGAGAGAACCACCGGATCTGGTGCTGCGACTCCGACATGGGCGGCGTCGCGGAGGGCTTCGGCGCCACCCACCCCGACCGGTACGTGGACCTGGGCATCGCCGAGGCCACCCTGATGACCACGGCGGCGGCCCTCGCCGCCGCCGGCAAGATCCCGTTCGCCCACACCATGGCCTCCTTCGCCGCCCTCCGCGCCGGCGAGCAGGTCAAGGTGGACATCGCGTACAACAACCTTCCCGTGCACATCGCGGCCACCCACGGCGGACTCTCGGGCGGGCACTTCGGGCCCACCCACCAGTCCCTGGAGGACATCGCCGTCATGCGGGCCCTGCCCAACATGACGGTGGTCGTCCCCAGCGACTCGGCCACCGCCGCCCGGCTGGTCCCGCTGCTGGCCGGGCTTCCCGGCCCCAGCTACGTGCGGCTCGGCCGGCGTGTCACCGCACCCGTCGGCCCGGTCGGCCGCCCGTTCGCCCTCGGCCGGGCCGAGGTCCTGCGCGAGGGCGAGGACGTGACCCTGGTGGCCTGCGGACCGCAGCCGGTGCTCGCCGCCCTCGGTGCCGCCGACCGGCTCGCCGCCGACGGCCTCGGCGCGACCGTCCTGGACATGGCGACCGTCAAGCCGCTCGACGTCGCGGCCCTGGTGGCCGCCGCCGAACGCACCGGCCGAGTGATCACCGTCGAGGACCACAGCATCGTCGGCGGCCTCGGCAGTGCCGTCGCCGAGGCGCTCGCCGAGCACCGGCCCGTACCGCTGCGCCGGATCGGTGTGCCCGACCGGTTCTGCGACCGGGTGGGCGGCCACGAGGAGCTGCTCGCCCACTTCGGCATCACCGGCGAGCGGGTGCACCAGACCGCCCTCGCCCTCTACAAGGGAGTTGACGAACTGTGATTTCCGCCCGGCTGCCCCGCAGCTACGACCCCGCCCGGCTGGCGGAGGACCTGGACCGGCTGCGCGCGCTGCCGCAGGCCCCGCAGCCCGGCCCGTACCACGACGGCGAATGGACGGGCGTCGACCTCTACGCCCAGGGCGGCGGCAGCGGACCCGCCCCGCACCTCGAACCCTTCCTGCCCACCCCGGCGCTCGACCACGCCCCCTACCTCGCCGAGCTGCTGGCCGGCCTGGAGTGCCCCAAGCTGATGGTCCGGCTGCTCACCCTGCCTCCGGGTGCCGACATCGGCGAGCACAACGACGCCGGCTGCAACCCCCAGTTCGGCTCCCTGCGGCTGCACGTGCCGATCCGGACCCACCCGGACGTGGTGATGGTCGTCGACGGCGAGCGGATGCGCTGGCAGCCGGGCGAGCTGTGGTGGGGGGACTTCTCCAAGCGTCACTGGCTGCGCAACGACAGCGAGGTCACCCGGGTGCACCTGGTGATCGACGTGCTCATCAACGACTTCGTACTGGGGCTCTTCCCGCCCGCACTGGTCGCACGCTGGCGCGAGGAGGGCACGGGGATCTCCGTGTACCGGCCGCCGCTGCCCCGTGACGACGGCGCGCTGGAGCGCTTCGCCGGCGGCTTCCTGCTGCCGAACCAGCTCATGCCCCTGTTCGGCGGGGGGAAGGGACTGGAGACGCTGGTCGGAGGAGCGGCCGCCGAACTCGCCCCGCGGGACGGGCGCCTGGTCGTCAGCCTGAACGGCGAACCGGCCTGCGCGCTGGAGCGGGTGGGGGAGAGCACCTTCTCGGTGGTGGGCCAGCCGTCCGGCGTCACCTGGGAGTTCGACGACTCCGGGCTGCCCACGGTGGTCGTCCGGGGAGTGCCGGAGGACCTCTACGCGGCCCAGCTCGGCTTCCAGCGCGGCCCGATCGTCCCCGAGCAGCGCTTCTCCCTGCAGCGGGTGGCGACGCCGATCTCCTGAGCGGCGGCGAGCGCCGGTGAGCGGCGGCGGACCCCGGACGCGCGTCTGCCGCCGCTCACCACACGGCCCCGCCGGGACCCGGTAGCCTGCGCGGCGGGCAGCGGAACCAAGCGCGGAGGAAGCCGTGGAGGAAACAGGCAAGACGGTCGCGACGGTGGCCGGTCCCGCCGGCTGGGAGGACGTCGAAGCGCTGCTCGGCCGGCGGGGATCGGTCAAGGGCTGCTGGTGCATGTTCTTCCGGCAGACGCCCGAGGAGCGGCGTACCCAGTGGGGCGAGGGCAACCGGCGGGCCCTGAAGAAACTCGTGGACGGCGGGCGCGCGCCCGGACTCGTCGTCCACCGCAACGGTGAACCGGCCGGGTGGTGCTCGGTCGCACCGCGCGGGGAGTACTCCCGCCTGGACCGCTCCCCGGTCACCAAGCCGGTGGACGACACGCCGGTGTGGTCGCTGGTCTGTCTGTACGTGCACCCCCGCCACCGGGGTACGGGCGTGGCCCGCGAGCTGGTGCGGGCGGCGGTCGGGCATGCCCGCGAACAGGGTGCCGCCATGATCGAGGCGTATCCGGTCGACGAGGACCTGGGCCCCGTGCCGACGGGTGCCGCGTACCACGGGCTGGTCGGGCTGTTCGCGGCCGAGGGCTTCGAGGAGGTCGCCCGGCGCACCCCGAAACGCCCGGTGATGCGGCTGCGGCTGCGCCCGGCGGACCGGGGCGCGCACTGACGGTCAGGCGTGCCGCTGCCGTGCGGCGAGGCCACCGCCGAGCGCGTCCGCCAGCGCTCCGGCCAGGGTGCGGACCATGGCGCCGTCGGGATCGCGATCGGGGTTGACCTCGGTGAGGACCAGCCCGGCGAGTTGCGGGGCGGAGCAGAGCTCGGTGAGGCAGTCCCGCGCGACGTCCAGCGGCAGGCCCTCGTTGAAGTGCGGGAAGTTGGCCAGCGGCAAGTCGACCGAGTCGATGACGTCGACGTCGAAGTGCAGTACGAACGGGTCGTGCTCCGCGGTCAGCTCCTCGCGGGCCGCCCGCGCCGCGGAGACCGGGTCCGCTCCGGGGGCGGTGACCTCCGTACACGGGTGGGCGCGCAGCCCGTGCCGCGCCATCCGCTCACGGCCCGGGGCGTTCAGCTCCGCCGGATCGTGACCGAAGGCCACGATCCCCGCGGCGGGCAGGAGCGGGGTGCGCGGTCCCAGCCCGTACAGCTCGGGCGCGCCCTCACCGAGGAGGTGGGACAGGACCATCGTGTCCAGGATGCCGGAGCGGCTGGTCTCCGGCACGGACAGGTCCAGGTCCCCGTCGAAGTACAGCAGTCCGGTCCCGGGATGCCGGGCGACCTGGGCCGCGACCACGCCCAGGGTGATGGTGCAGTCGCCGCCCACGACCAGCGGGAGCGCACCCTCGTCGAGGATGTCGCCCACCGCGGCGGCCACCGCCTCGGCGACCTCGACCACCCGGTCGAGGTTCTGGCTGGTGCGGTGGGCCGGGTCGGTGCGGAACGGGACCACGGGCAGGTCCCCGTGGTCCGCCACCTTCCACCCGGCCGCCGTCAGCCGTTCGGCCAGTCCCGCGTGCCGCAGGGCCGCCGGCGCCTTCTCCTGGCCGGGGCCGTGCGTCCCGGCGCAGGACGGGACACCGAGCAGTGCGATCTCTGCGCTCACGTGCTCTCCCCGTCGGCTCGTCAGTTGCTCCCGGCCCCCGGGACGGGTATCCGGCCGGCCTTCAGCGCCAGGTAGTACGGCAGATGGTAGTCGGCGAACTCGGCCAGGCGCGGATTGTTGTCCACGGTGTCCGCGTACGAGGAGGCGACCTTGGTGAAGCCGCTGGTACGGCTGGTCGACTCGTGCCAGGCGCGGGTGGACCGCCACTCCTCGCGGAGCCCCGGCTTCCAGTTCAGCGCTTCCGGGCGGAAGCCGATGCCGACGGCCGCGCAGTAGGCGCGTACGGTGCCCTCGGGGGAGGCGAGCAGATCGTCGGAGTCCACCACCACCGGGGACCGGCCGGTGCGTGCCGCCACCGCGTCGTGGATCTCGCCGAGCCGGGCGACGCCGATCTCGTCCCGGGTGAGGCCGGGGTTGAGCGCGTAGTGCGAGGCGACGATCTCCCGGGGGTGCCGGATGATGAACGTGTGCTCGGCCTCGGCGAGGAAGTCGGTGTCGGCGAGCAGCACCGGGTAGTGGAAGTCGGTCGTGTCCTTGAAGAACACCGGCGTGCGCCCGGACAGTTCGCGCAGGGCGGTGATCAGCTCGGACTCGCTGCGCACCGTCCGTCCCGCGACGTCGGCCTCGCCGAAGTCGGCGACGTGCGAGAACGGCTCGTGCACCACCGTGTAGTCGCCCCGCTCGGCCATCATCCGGAGGAAGGCGGTCGAGCGGGAGCGCGGGGCGCTCCACAGGGCGAGAATGCGGGGCGGTTCCCGGTCGGTCATCGGCTGCCCTTCCTGGTGGGGACTACGTGCGGCCGATCGTAGGGCCCTCGCGTCCCGCCCGTACGGGGCCGCGGGAGTGCCGCGGGCCCCATTTCCGCGCCCCGTCATCGTCCTCGTTACGCGGCCGTCAACGGCTGTAGTCGTGGCGTTGATCCGGCTGCTTCGGGCGTCAACGCGGGTGACCCGCGACGATCCTCATTCGAGCGGACGTGGCCGTCGCGGCCGGCCCGTAGCGTGCCGGTGTCAGGGCGCCGCGGTCGCGATCCGGTCGGCCGGGCGCGGAGGACGACCGTGGACGGAGATCGGGTGACAGCCTCGGCCATCGAACGTCCGGCCGGTGGGGGCGGGGGAACGGCGCTGCACGCCGTCAAGCGCTTCCTGCCGGTCCGGCTGGAAGAGCACTGGAACAACCGGGCCGTCTCCGCGGCGGGGGAGACCGGCGCGGGCCGGTTCAACGTCTGGCGCAACTCCTTCCCCGCCGAGCACCTGCCCGCTCCGGGCGGTGAACTCGTCGTCGGCGACGTGCCGTACCGCTTCCCGGCAACCACGGCGGACGGTGACAACATCCGCTGCGCGGGCCAGTACCTGCGACTGCCCGAGGGGCGGTACGACTGGATCCACCTGCTGGCCTCGGGCGAGCGGCGGGTGGAGACCGAGCTGGCACTGCACTTCGCGGACGGCGAGGTCGACTTCGAGGCCGTGCGCGTCTCGGACTTCTGGGCCGCTCCGGCCCGGTTCGGCGAGCAGGAGGCCGCCCGCACACCGGTGATGCACTATCCGCACCACGTCCAGCGCGGCGTACCGGCCGTGCTGTGGTCGCAGCGGGTGCCGGTCACCCGCACCGCGGTCCTGCACGGCGTCCGCCTCCCGTGGCACATCGCCCTGCACGTGCTGGCGCTCACCTTGGAGTCGGTGAGCACGGCTCCCCCGGGCAGTGGCCGATGACCACATCCCTCCTGCCCACCGCCGCCGGCCTCTGGTACCGCGACGTCATCAGCTGCCTGTGGGCCACCCTCGCCGAGAACGTCGCCCGCGCCGGGGGCGACCCTCTCGAAGTCCTGGGCCTGCACTGGGAGTTCCGCTTCCGCCCGGGCGACGTGCGCTCGGAGGAGTTCTACTTCGCCGGGGCGTACCCCGACGACGTGGCCCGCAGCATCGCCCCGTACCACGGCCTCTCCTCGCGCTGGCACCGCGCGGCCGACGACGAGAACCCGCTGGCCGAACTGGCCGCGCTGACCGGTCGGCGTGTGCTGCCCGTCGCGGCCGTGGACAACTTCCACCTGCCGTTCCGGCCGGCCTTCGGGGACGTGCACGCCGCCCATCTGATCGTCGTCCACGACGTGGACGCGGTGGCGGGCACCGTCACCGTCTCGGACGCCATGCCTCCGGCGTTCTCCGGGGTGATCGACGCCGCGGCCTTCCGCAGCTCCTGGGAGTCCGCCAACCCCAGCGACGAGCAGGACGCGTTCTTCAGCGACTCGCGGATCGACCGCCGGTACCTCACGGTCACCGTGGACGAGCTGCCGCCCCTCGGCCCCGAACTCCTCAAGCGGGCCCTGGAGACCGACGGGAAGCGGTTCGCCGACGGCGACGAGCGCGGCCCGTCGGGCGACTGGACCGGACTGCCGGGCCTCGGCCGCTTCCTGACCGACCTGAAGGAACGTGCCGCCGCCGGTGACCCCGGCGCGCTGCGTGACGCCTATCCGTTCGGCTGGGGGATGCAGGCCCAGGCCGGCCTCCACGGGGAACTGCTGCGCCGCCTGGGCGTCCGGCACGACATCCCGGAGCTGCGCGAGGCCGGCCGGCGGGCGGAGGCGGTGGCCCATGCCTGGACCGGCGTCCGGCTGTGTTCCGCCCACGGACACCCCGACCCGCTCGCCGCGCTCGCCGAACTACGCGGGCACGCCTCCCGACTCGAGGAGGCGTACCACCGGGGGGTGGCCGCGGTGAACGATGCCTGGAGGGCTCTGTGACCCCTGTCGAAGGCGATCCCGCCGCGGACGCCAAGGGGCGGCGGCTGGCCGCGCTCGGCGGCCGCCCCGCCGTGCCCCGGTGTCTGCGCAGCCTGCCCTGGCCGGTGGTGACGGACGCCGACCGGAAGGCCGTACTGGACACCCTGGACGGCGAGTCGCTGGTCTCCAACGCCGATGGGCAGACTCCCGTGAGCCGCCTGGAGCAGGCGTGGGCCGACCGCTGCGGCACCCGCTGGTGCGTGGGCACGTCCAACGGCACCACCGCGCTCCAGCTCGGGCTGGCCGCGCTCGGCATCGGTCCCGGCGACGAGGTGATCGTGCCGGGACTCAGCTTCATCGCCAGCGCGCTCGCCCCCGTCCACCAGATGGCGGTACCGGTGTTCGCGGACGTCGACCCGGTCACCTTCACCCTGGACCCGGAGGCCGTACGGGCCGCCATCGGCCCCCGCACCGCCGCCGTCCTCCCCGTTCACCTGCACGGCCACCCGGCTGACATGGACGCCATCGGCGCGCTGGCCGACCGCCACGGTCTGGCCGTGCTGGAGGACGCGGCGCAGGCCCACGGCGCCCGCCACCGGGGCCGCGCGGTCGGTGGACTGGGGCGTGCCGGGGTGTTCAGCCTCCAGGTCACCAAGAACCTGCCCACCTGCGGCGAGGGCGGACTGCTGGTGACGGACGACGAGGACGTCGCCCGTACGGCACGGATGGGCCGGCAGTTCGGCGAGGTGATGGAGCCGGGCGTCGACCGCGACTACATCTCCCACCACCTCGGCTGGAACCACAAACTCAGCTCCGTGCAGGCCGCGTTCACCCTCAGCCAGCTGGACCGCTTCGACGCGTACGAGGCCGTCAGGACCCGCAACGTCGAGGCGTTCCTGGAGCGCCTCGCCGGACTGCCCGGCCTGGTCGTCCCGACCGTCGCCGAGGGCAGCACGCACGCCTGGCACATCCTGCGCTTCCGCCTCGACCCCCGGGCGGCCGGCCTGCCCGGCGACGTCACCCCCGGCGCGTTCCGCGCCGCGGTGCACCGGCTGCTGCGCGCCGAGGGGGTGCCGGTTTCCCGTTACCAGCTGATGCCGCTCTCCGAGCAGAAGGTCTTCCAGGACCGCGTCGGATTCGGTTCCGGCCACCCCTGGGCGGCCCTCGGCGGCCCGCCGACGGAGTGCGGCGACCTGCCCGTCACCCGCGCGGTCGTCGAGGACTCCCTCACCCTCCAGAAGCGTCACCTCAACCCGGACGCCGGCGAGGCGCTGCAGCGGTACGCCGACGGCATCGAGAAGCTGTGGGCGAACCTGGACGTCGTGGCCCGGATGGCGGGCGGCTCATGACGCCCGAGGTCGCGGTGCTGGTGTCCCGGGTACGGGCGGACGACAAGCGCATCTTCGAGGCGCTGGAGCGCCGCTCGGTGCCGTACGTCCAGCTCGACGCCCGTACCCTGCACGGCTCCGCGCACCCCGGTCCGCGGCGCCCGCGACCGGTCGTGCTGAACCGGGAGATCTCGTACACGCGGGCCTGCTACGGCGCCGAACTGCTGGAGGCCGCCGGACACGAGGTGGTGAACTCGGGCGCCGCGACGGCCCTCTGCGGAGACAAGTGGCGCACCAGCACCGCGCTGGCCCGGGCCGGTCTGCCCACCCCGCGCACGGTGCTGGCGCTCACCCCCGAAGCAGCGCTGGAGGCGTGGGAGGAACTGGGCGGGCCCGCCGTCGTCAAGCCGCTCGTCGGTTCCTGGGGACGGCTGGTCACCAGGGTCCCCGACCGAGCGACGGCGGAAGCGGTGCTGGAGTACGTCGCGGCGCTGCCCTCGCCCCAGTCGCACGTGGTCTACCTCCAGGAGCTGGTCGAGAAGCCGGGCAGGGACATCCGGGTGGGTGTCGCGGGCGGCGAGGTGATCGGCGCGGTCTACCGCCGCTCGGACGGCTGGCGAACCAACGTGGCACAGGGCGCGCATACCGAACTCTGCGAGGACGCGGAGGAGTTCGGGACGCTGGCGCTCGCCGCGGCGGAGGCGGTCGGAGCCCGGATCGCGGGAGTCGACCTGATCGAGGACACCGACGGGAGGCCGCAGGTGCTGGAGGTCAACGCCGGGCTGGAGTTCTCCGGACTCCAGCGGGCGCTGGGGGAGAAGGTCTCGGTCGCGGACGCACTGATCGACGTGGTGCTGGGGAGGCAGCCGTGGTGACCCGGGTCGCGGTGGTCGGCGGAGCCGGCTACATCGGGGGAGACCTGATCCGCATCCTGCTGGGGCATCCCAAGGTGGAGCTGGTGGCGGCCACCTCGCGGAGCCTGGCCGGACGGAGGGTCGACGGCGCGCACCCCAATCTGCGCGGTCTCACGGACCTGACCTTCACCGAACCCGACCGGCTCGGCCGGTGCGAGGTGCTGTTCACGGCCGTGCCGCACCGGGAGAGCATGGGGCAGCTCAGCCGCTTCGCCGGCCTCACGGACCTGCTCGTCGACCTGTCCGGGGACTTCCGGCTGCGCGACCCCGAGGTCTTCGCGGCGTACTACGGAGTGGCCCACACCGCCCCCGGCGAACTGGACTCCTTCACGCCGGGACTGCCGGAGCTGCACCGCAAGGAGCTGACCGGCGCCGACCGGATCAGCGTGCCCGGGTGCATGGCGACGGCCGCCGTCCTCGCCCTCCACCCGGCCGCGGCGGACGGCCTGGTCACCGGTGAGGTGACGGTGGACGCCAGGACCGGTTCCAGCGGTTCCGGGATCTCGGCGGGCACCGAGAACCTGCACGCCGAACGGAGCGGAGCCATGCGGGTGTTCGCACCCCACGGTCACCGCCACGAGGCCGAGATCGCCCAGGCGACCGGCCTGCCGGTGCGGATGACGGCCACCGGGGTCGAGGCGGTGCGGGGCGTGCAGGTGCTGTGCCGGGCCGCGCTGGCCGACGGGGTGGACGAGCGCGCGCTGCGGGCCGCCTACCGGCGCCACTACGCGGACGAGCCGTTCGTCCGGGTGGTCGCGCACAAGCGGGGCCGGTACCGCTACCCGGAGCCCAAGCTCCTCGCCGGCTCCAACTTCTGCGACGTCGGCTTCGCGGTCGACCGCGAACGCCGGCAGGCCCTGCTCATCGGCGCGCTGGACAACCTGGTCAAGGGAGGCGGCGGGGGCGCGGTGCAGTCCATGAACGTGCGCATGGGCTGGCCGGAGCGGACCGGACTCGGCTTCCCGGGGCTGCACCCGTGACATCTGGGAGGAGATCACCCGTGCCCGACCCCCTGCACCCGCCCGGGAGCCTGCCGGCACCCGAGCCCGCCACCGCCCCGGACAGCCCGGCCGCGCCACTGGTGGTGAAGGTCGGCGGCAACGCCGCGGTCGACCTCGACGCAGTGGCCGACGACGTGGCCGAGTACGCCCGCACCGGCCGCCCGGTCGTTCTCGTGCACGGCGGTTCGGCGGAGATCGAACGGCTCGCGGAGCGTCTCGGGGTGCCGTCGCGCACCCTGGAGTTCCCGGGCGGGGTGACCACCCGCCACACCGACCCGGCCACCCTGGAAGTGGTTCTGCTCGCGCTGGCCGGTGCCGTCAAGCCCCGGCTGGTTTCCCGGCTCAACGCGGCCGGTGCCGTCGCCGTCGGCCTCACCGGCCTCGACGGCGGCACCCTGCTCGCCAGGCGGAAGAGGACCCTGCGGGCCGTGGTGGACGGCCGCTCCATGGTGGTGCGCGAGGATCACAGCGGCCGGATCACCAAGGTGTCCACCACCGTGCTCGACCGGCTGCTCGCCGACGGTGCCGTACCGGTCCTCTCCCCGCCCGCACTGGACGAGGAGGGACACCCCGTCAACGTCAACGCCGACCGGGCCGCCGCCGCGGTGGCGGCCGCCCTTGGCGCCCACGCGCTGCTGCTGCTCACCGGCGCGCCGGGCGTGCTCGACGACCCGGGCGACGAGAGCTCCGTGCTGCCCGAGTGCGCCCTGACCGCGGACGGCCCGGTGCCGTACACGGGCGGTGGGATCGCGATCAAGCTGGCCGCCGCACGGGAGGCACTGCTGGCCGGGGTGAGCGAGGTGAGGATCGCCGACGGCCGGGCCGCCCGCCCGGTCTCCGCCGCGGTCGCCGGAGCCGGGACCCGGATCACTCTGGACGCCCTCCGCGGCGAGGGAGAGGGGAAGCGATGAAGCTCGTACACCAGAGCCAGGACGGTTCGGTCAGCGAGACCACCGCCCTTGGCGTGCTGCGCAGGATGCTGGAGATCCCGTCGCCCTCGTACCATGAGGCCGAGCTCGCCGCCTACCTGGTGAAGGCCCTCGAAGAGCTCGGGTTCCAGGCCTACATCGACCGCGTCGGCAATGTGATCGGCGAGATCGGCACGGGTGGTGACGGGCCGGCGGTGATGCTCGTCTCGCATCTGGACACCGTGCCCGGCGAGGTACCGGTCCGCTCGGAGGACGGCAGGCTCTACGGGCGCGGGGCGGTGGATGCCAAGGGCCCTCTGGCCACGATGATCTGCGCCGCCGCCTCACTGGCCGACTACCCCGGCCGGATCGTGGTCGTCGGCGCAGTCGAGGAGGAGACCCCCTGCTCCCGCGGCGCCATGCGGATCAGGTCCGAGATGCCGAAACCGGACTACGTGGTGGTCGGCGAGCCGAGCGGCTGGTCGACGGTGGTCCTCGGCTACAAGGGCAAGCTGGATCTCCGCTACCGGGTCGAGCGTCCGGCGACCCACCCCAGCAACCCCGAACCCAAGGCGTCCGAACTCGCCGCCGCGACCTGGCGGGAGCTGCTGGACCTGTTGGGCCCGGAGGCGAACCACGGCTCCTTCGACCAGCCCGGGGCCACCCTCTGCTCCTTCAACGGCGATCTGGTCGCCGCGGAGGCCGAGTTCAGCGTCCGCACCCCGCCCGGCTTCGACTCACCGGGACTGGTGGAGTCGTTGCGCTCCCGGCTGCCGGCAGGGCGGCTGACCGTGGTCAACTCGGTCGCCGCCTGCCACGCCGGACGCGGCAGCGAGGTGGTCCGGGCCCTGTCCGTGGCGATCCGCGACCAGCACGCGAGGCCCACCATGAAACTGAAGACCGCGACCTCGGACATGAACACCCTGGCCGAGGTGTGGGACGTGCCGATGGCCACCTACGGCCCCGGCGACAGCCGCCTCGACCACGCGGACGACGAGCACATCATGATCGCCGACTACCTGCGCGGGATCGCGGTGCTCACCGCCGCCCTGCGCGAACTCGCCCCGGCTCCCGCCAGGGCCAGGATGCGGGTGGTCCGGTGAACGGTGCCACCGTCTGGCTGACGGGTCTGCCCAGCGCCGGGAAGTCGACCGTCGCCCGTGCCCTCGCCGAGCGGCTGCGCCCCGCCCGCCGCGTGGAGATCCTGGACGGGGACGAGATCCGCGCGCATCTGTCGCCCGGCCTCGGCTTCAGCCGCGAGGACCGGATCGAGAACGTACGCCGCACAGGCTGGCTCGCCCACGTCCTGGCACGCAACGGCGTGCTGGCCGTCGTGCCGGTCATCGCCCCCTACGCCGAGGCGCGCCGCCAGGTCCGCGCCGCTCACGAGGCCGCCGGCACCCCTTATCTGGAGGTGTACGTCGCCACCCCCCTCGACGCCTGCGTGGAACGCGACGTCAAGGGACTCTACGCGCGCCAGGCACGTGGCGAGCTGAGCGGGCTGACGGGCGTCGACGACCCCTACGAGCCGCCGGGGGAACCCGAGTTGGTACTGGACACCCGTGTCTGCTCGCCCGCCGAGTCCGCGGCGCAGGTGCACGTCGTGCTGAGGGACAGGGGGCTCGTATGACGGTGACCGCCGAGGTGCGCACGGGGCTCGACCTGCTGGAGGCCGAGGCCGTCCACATCTTCCGCGAGGCCCTGGGCCAGTGCGAGCGTCCGGTGCTGCTGTTCTCCGGGGGCAAGGACTCGATCGTCATGCTCCATCTGGCGCTTCGGGCCTTCGCTCCGGCTCCTCTGCCGTTCGGACTGCTGCACGTCGACACCGGCCACAACTTCCCGGAGGTGCTGGCCCACCGCGACCGCGTCGTGGAGAAGTACGGCATTCGCCTCGCCGTGGCGTCCGTACCCGGCTACCTGGCGGACGGCCGCCTCCAGGACCGCCCGGACGGTTCACGCAACCAGCTCCAGACGCTCCCCCTGCTGGACGCCATCGCCGGCGGGCGGTACGACGCCGTGTTCGGCGGCGGGCGCCGCGACGAGGAGAAGGCCCGGGCCAAGGAGCGGGTGTTCTCGCTGCGTGACGCCTTCGGGCAGTGGGACCCCCGCCGCCAGCGCCCCGAACTCTGGTCGCTCTACCACGGCCGCCACCGTCCGGGCGAACACCTCCGGATCTTCCCGCTCTCCAACTGGACCGAGCTGGACGTGTGGCAGTACATCGGCCGCGAGGGCATCGAACTGCCCGAGATCTACTACGCGCACCGCCGCACGGTGTTCCGCCGGGACGGCATGTGGCTCACCCCCGGCGGCTGGGGCGGCCCGCGGACGGACGAGGAGCTCACCGAGCGGACGGTCCGGTACCGCACCGTCGGGGACATGTCCTGCACCGGGGCGGTCGAGTCGACGGCCCGCACCGTCGACGAAGTGATCGTGGAGGTGGCCGCCTCCGAGCTCACCGAGCGCGGAGCCACCCGTGCCGATGACCGGGCCGGGGACGCCGCGATGGAGGACCGCAAACGCGAGGGGTACTTCTGATGACGACCGTCAAGGGCGGACTGCTCAGGCTCGCCACCGCCGGCAGTGTGGACGACGGGAAGTCCACGCTGGTCGGGCGGCTGCTGCACGACTGCCGGGCGATCTTCGCCGACCAGTGGACGGCGGTCGAGCAGGCCAGCCACCGGCGCGGCCACGACGGCGTCGACCTCGCCCTGCTCACCGACGGGCTGCGCGACGAGAGGGAGCAGGGCATCACCATCGACGTGGCGTACCGGTACTTCGCGACCGCGCGCCGCCGCTTCGTCCTCGCGGACACCCCCGGCCACGTGCAGTACACGCGGAACATGGTCACCGGCGCCTCCACGGCCCAGCTCGCCATGATCCTGGTCGACGCCCGCCACGGTCTGGTCGAGCAGACCCGCCGCCATCTGGCGGTCACCGCTCTGCTCGGCGTCCCCGAGGTGGTGCTCGCGGTCAACAAGATGGACCTGGTCGGATACGACGAGTGGACCTTCCGGAGCCTGGCCGAGGAGTTCGGCGCGCTGTGCGCCCGGCTCGGGGTGGGGTCGGCCCTCGCCGTCCCGGTGTCCGCGGTCCACGGCGACAACGTGGTCAACCGCTCGGACCGGATGCCCTGGTACGACGGACCGACCCTGCTCCACCACCTGGAGGAGGTGCCGGTGGCGGAGCCGGCGGCACCCGCTCGGCTCCCGGTGCAGTTCGTGATCCGGCCCCGCACCGCCGAGCATCCCGACTACCGCGGCTACGCCGGGCGGCTGGAGTCCGGCACCCTCGCGGTCGGCCAGCAGGTGGTGGTGCTGCCCGCCGGCCACCGGACCACGGTCACCGGTCTGGACCGGCTCGGCCGGCCGGTGGACACCGCTGTCGCGGGGGACTCGGTCACCGTTCTGCTCGCCGACGACCTCGATGTGGCGCGCGGCGACCTCATCGCCCCGCCCGAGGAGGCGCCCCGCCCGGTGGACGAGTTCACCCTGACGGTCTGCCACCTCGCCGACCGGCCGCTGGGCGCGGGTGCCCGGGTCCTGCTGCGGCACGGCACCCGGGTGGTCCGGGCGATGGTCACCGAGCTGGTGGACCTGACCGACATCAGCACCCTGGCGGCCACCCCGGGACCGGCCGAACTCCGCACCAACGACATCGGCACGGTCCGGGTCCGCACGGCACAGCCCGTTGCCCCGGACGCGTACGAGGAGAACCGCGGCGGCGGCGCGATGCTGCTCATCGACGACCAGTCCGGCGACGTGCTCTGCGCGGGGATGACCCGCCGGGCGGGACTGCCGCGCTGACCCGCCGGCGCAGGGGGAGGCCCGGCGGGCCGGGCTGCGGCACGGCGACCTGGTCCCGCACCCGTCTGCTGCAGGGGGAGCGGCGTGAGAAGAGTCGTGCGTACCCGGCCACGCCGTCCGTCCTCCACCCCCGCTCCCGCGGGCCGCGCCGGCCGGCGGTCCGGCCTCAGATCCTCCAGGAGCGCAGTGCCCCGGCGACGGCGTACACGCTCACCCGGCTGTCCCGCACCTTCCGGACCAGGTCGGACAGGGCGCCGTAGGGCGGGTCGATGCCCTCGCCGCACTGGTCCATGTACTGGGCGGCGACGAAGGCGGCGAAGAGGCTGTTGCGGTGCGGCAGGGGCTCCAGGCGCACGATGGTGTGCAGGAGCGCGGCCGCGCGCCAGGCGGGATCCGGGTCGGACGCCTCGAGGGTCGGCATCCGCGTCCGGTGCCGCGCGACGGCCGCCACCAGCGCGGAGTAGTCGGCGACCGTCACGTCTTCGTGTCCGAGGGCGACCTCCTGGACATCCAGCAGCCAGGAGACGTCGATATGCAGGAACATCAGGCGGCGGCAGTCCCATCGCCGCGCCGGGAAGGCGGCAGCTCCTCGGGGAACGCCGCGTCGAACTCCGCGCGCAGCCTGTCGGCCCAGGCGGTGGCGCCGGCGACGAACCGCTTCCGGTGCATCTCCCGCACGCCGAGATCATGGAGGTACTGCTTCAGGCTCTTGCCCTCGGCAGCGGCGGCCGCGCGCACACCCTCCAGCTCCTCGTCGGAGAAGGACACGTTCAGTGATGGCATGCAGGCGATGGTACCTAGTTGGTGCCACGCCCGCCACACCCGCCGTGCCGGACGGCGGGGCGCGGCGGGTGCGGCGCTCAGAACACCCACCGCGTGTGGGTGTAGACCCCGTTGTCCCGGCCGAAGCCGTACGCCGTGGCCGGAGCCACCGCGAACACCACCGCGTCCCCGTTCCGGAACGCGTCCCCGATCCCGTGGAAGGTGCCCTCGGGCGAGGTGATGTGCGCCCCGTACTTCGTCTCGTACGCCGCGATCACCTCCTCCAGCAGCGCAGGATCGCGGACCCGCTCCGCCGTGCCCTCGACCACCAGGTCGAGCCCTTCCGTGAGCGAGTTGCCGCCCGTGGTCAGCGCGCAGTGCGCGTCATGGGCGAGGTTCCTCGCCTTCTGCTCGCCCGGCCCGGTGGAGAAGTAGAGCACCCCGTCGTGCCAGGCGGCGATCACGGGCGTGACGTGCAGCCGTCCGTCGGGCCGCACCGTGGACACCCAGAAGATCTCCGCGGTCTCCAGGTGCCGCCGGGCCTCGGACCACTCGGTGGCGGTCGCGCCCGCGGCCTCCGGGCGAGGGTTGAGCGCGGAGCTGTAGCGGGCGTCGAGTTCGGCGGTCGTGGGCTGTCTCCCGGGTCCCTGTGTGGGCATGGGCGTATCCCCTTCCTTCCTGCCATGAGACTGGCGGTGCACGCGGAAATCATCGGGGGCGTCGGCACCGAGGCCGGCGCTCACACGCCAGGGGGTACGGAGGAGTCGGCTTCCTCCTGCGCTCTCGACCCGCCATGCCCGCGTCCACCGTCGACGCGCGCGTATACCGGGTGACGACTTCTGATCCGCGTCCGGGACCGCGCAGCGCCGTATGCGACAGCCCCGGCGACGCCCGAGCGGGCGACGGCGGTCCTGGGGTTCGGCCCGGGTGGCCGCTCACAGGCCCGCGTGGTCCAGCAGCAGCCCCAGATCGCCGTCCCGCACCCGGGTGACCCCTTGCGGGTGCCGGTTGGACAGGGCGTGCAGGGGGACGGGGTCGAGGTACAGCCGCCGGGTCGCCGCCGCGTTCAGCGTCGCGGTGAACCGCCACGGCTGGCGGGGGCTTCCGGTCACCTCGTACGGTTCGTCCTCGATCTCCGCCACGGCGGCGATCTCCCGTACCGGCGAGGCGAAGTAGATCCACAGGCGGTCGCCGGAAGCCATGCGCCGCCACCTCGACAGGCACCACTCCCGCCGGGGCGCGGTCTCGGCGAGTGCCAGCATGCGGTCCTTGGCGGAGGAGCCGGCAGAGGAGCCGTCGTCCAGGCCGGTGTCCGTGGGTTTCACGATGAACAGCCAGTCCACGAAATGTTCCTCCGCTCGTGCGTGTCCCGTGCTCGGCGCCGGTCTCGTGTGTGCTGCCCGGAACGAGACCCGGCATGCCCCCGCCACGAGCACCCGCCACGAGCACCCGCCCGGAAACCGCGCCGGCGCCGTCCGGACCGGGTGGGCCGCACCGCACGCGGTGGTACCCGGCCCCGGCGTCACCCGTGCCTCGGCGCGTCCTGTCGCAGCGGCGTCCGCTGCCGGCTGGACCGATACGCACGTTCGCGCGTCGCGCGGTCGGTGCCCGTCGCGCCGAGCCAGGCGAGGAAGGCGCAGACGAAGAGGCCTTCGACGAGCAGGGACAAGGGGCCGTACGGTGGCTCCCATCCGGCTTCGTAGTAGCCGTAGGGCAGGCCGACGGTGCGCGACAGCACAAACCCCACGATCATGGCGAGGCTGACGACCGTCCCGGTCAGCCAGGCGGCCAGGGGACGCCATCCGGCCACGAGCGCCGCGGCCACCAGCAGCATCACGCCGCTGCCCACGGCGAACAGCAGGCCGATGTAGAACTTCTCCTCCAGGTGGTCGGGGACGAGCAGCGTGTGCAGCACCGCGTTGCCGACGGCGCAACAGGCCGCCAGTCCCCTCACAGAGGCCTCCGTGGCAATCATCTCGGCTCCCATCGTTCACGGGCACGGGCACGGGCGTGGCCCTGGGACAAGAGGCCGGGTCTGAGGACGGCGCCGGCCGGTCCGGGTGCTGAGCCGCCCGGGGCGGAGGAAGCCGCTTCGGCGGGACGGGTTCGCACGGAGTGAGTACGGCAGGAATCCCTGCAGGGATTGCTGCGCGGGCCGGAGACCTGCCGGGCGTCCGCTCGGACGGGTGCCCCGCGCCCTGCCCCGGCGCTGTCCGGGCCCGAGCGGGCGTTCCACCAACGCGTCTTGGTCTTATCCCATGCGGCTGCCAGGGAACCCAGCGACGACGTCGACGAGAGCGGTTGCGCCCACACCGGTGGGAGTTACCGTGGTCTGGTGGCTTCCGATCCGGCCGTGCCGGTCGACCTCGCCGGCACCGCCATCGACTCCGTCAGCGTCCTGAGCGACGCCTCGCGGCGGCGCATGTTCGCCTTCATCCGGCGCGCCCGCCGCGCCGTCACCCGCGACGAGGCCGCGGCCAGCGTCGGCATCTCACGCAAACTCGCCGCCTTCCACCTCGACAAACTCGTCGACGCGGGGCTGTTGCACGCGCGCTACGAAACGCCCGGCGGGATCCGCAAGGTCGGCAGGCGGCCGAAGGTCTACGAGGCCACCGGCGCCCAGATCACGGTGAGCATCCCCGAGCGGCGTCACGAACTCCTGGCGGACCTGCTGCTGGACGCCGTCCTCACCGAAGGTGCCGACGAGAGTGCCGCGCAGGCGGCCGTGCGTTCCGCCGGGCAGCGGGGCCTGCTGATGGGCGAGGCCGCGCGGGAGGAGTTCCGGCCGGGCCGGCTGGGCCCCGAGCGAGGCCTGACCGTCTGCGAGCGCCTGCTGGACCGCTACGGCTACGAACCCGTCCGTGAGGCCCCCACGCGGCTGCGCCTGCGCAACTGCCCGTTCCATCCGCTGGCCGCCAAGGCCCCCGACCTGGTGTGCGGCATGAACCGGGCGCTCCTGACCGGCTACCTGGCCGGCCTCCAGGTCAAGGGAGTACAGGCCGTCCTGGCTCCCGAGCCCGGCGAGTGCTGCGTCCGGCTCGGCGCCGGCAGCACCGACAGCGACCCCGCGCCGGTCGCCGCGCAGGCCGGCCCCGCACGCACGCCCCCGTCCGCTGCGGAAGGATCCGAAGGCGATGACCAGATAGCCGAAGACCTCTGACTCCGCGCGGGCCCTGCAGAACCACCCCGGACGCACGACCGTGTCCGCCGCGGACGGACCGGCGGAAGGGGAACCTCTCCGCGACGCCACGCGGAGCTCACCAGCACGACCGGTGCTCGGCATCCGTCCGAGCTGGGGGACACGCCCGTTCTGGCGTTCCAACCGGAGCACTGCCATGTTGACCAAGCGCATCCTGAACCGTCCTGCTCCGTCCACGCAGCCGGCGGCGCAGCCCGCCACCGCCCCCGTGGCGACCGCCGCGGACTGCGGACTGCTGCTCCTCAGGCTGACCTTCGGCCTGCTGATGGCCGCCCACGGTGCCCAGAAGGTCTTCGGGCTGTTCGGCGGTGAGGGCCTGGCGGCCACCGGCAAGGGTTTCGCGGCCCTGGGCTACCACCCGGGGAAGCTGTTCGCCGCCGTCGGAGGCCTGTCCGAGCTGCTCGGCGGCCTCGGTCTGGCCCTCGGACTGCTGACGCCGCTCGCCGCCGCCGCGTTGATCGGCGTCATGATCAATGCGATGGCGACGGTCACCGGCGCCCACGGCCTGTGGGCCACGGAGGGAGGCGTCGAATACAGCGTGTGCATCGCTGTCGTCGCCCTGGCCGTCGCTGCCATCGGACCGGGCCGCCTGGCCGTCGACCGCTTGTTCCGCTGGGGTACCGGCGGCTGGAAGGAGGCCGCGTTCGCCCTGGGCCTCGGCGGCATCGCCGCCGCGGTCACCCTCAGCATCTGAACGAAACGCACGCGCGGGGACCCGGCCGCCCACCGAGCGCGGCTCGATCGGCGCATCGAGGGGCGCCACCCGGCCGGGTCCCGCCCGGCGGCAGCCCGCCGATTCGGCAGTCCCCGCGGGAGCGCCGCGAGCGACCGGACGGTTCCGCTTCCCGGTGTCGGGCCTGCCGTGACGGGTACCGGGAGCGGACGGGGGAGCCGCTCTCACCGGAGGGAGAAGACGTGCTCTCAGACACATCGCGTCCCGTCGTCACGGCAACGCTGCCGGTCGTGGCCGACCACATCAACGAGATCGCCCAGCGCTTCTACAGGCATCTCTTCGCCGAGCATCCCGAGCTCCTCGACGGCGTCTTCAACCGCGGCAACCAGGCACACGGCCAGCAGCAGCAGGCGCTGGCCGGCTCGGTGGCCGCGTTCGCCACGACCCTGCTGGAGACGCCGGAGCGGATGCCGGAGCAACTGCTGCGGCGCATCGCGCACAAGCACGCCTCACTCGGCATCCGCCCGGACCAGTACCGGGTCGTCCACGACCACCTGATGTGGGCGATCGGCGACGTCCTGGGCGACGCGGTCACCGAGGAGGTCGCGGCGGCCTGGGACGAGGTGTACTGGCTGATGGCCAACGCCCTGATCAACCAGGAGCGCGGCCTCTACAGCGCCCGTGGGGTGCGGCCGGAGACCGTCTGGCGGGACTGGCAGGTCGAACGCAGGATCAAGGAGACCGACGACGTGGTCACCTTCGTGGTCAAGCGGATCGACGACCGTCTGGTGAAGAGCTCACTGCCGGGCCAGTACGTCACGGTGCGGATGCGGATGCCGGACGGGAAGCTCCAGCCGCGCCAGTACAGCCTGACCCGCGCCGACGACGGGGAGCGCCGCCAGTTCTCGGTGAAGCGGGTGCGCGGCGAGGGCGGCGACCCCGACGGCGAGATGTCGGCGCTGCTGCACGACTCGGTCGGCGTGGGCGACATCCTGACGCTGTCGCTGCCGTACGGGGACGTGGTGCTCGACGACTCGGGGCGGCCGGTGGTGTTCGCCAGCGCGGGCATCGGCATCACTCCCATGGCGGGCATGCTGTCGCACCTGGTCGCGGCCGACTCCGGGCTGCCGATCACCGTGCTCCACGCCGACCTCGACGAAGCGTCGTTCCCCCTGCGGCGGCAGGTGGTCAACGACGTCCTGGCGCTGCGCGACGCGCGGATGTTCCTCTGGTACGAGAAGGGCGCGCACAGTCTCGAACCGGTGAACGGCGTCTTCGAGGGCCTGATGGACCCCACCGCCGTCGGCATCCCCGACGACGCCCTCTACTACCTGTGCGGCCCGCTGCCGTTCATGAAGGCCGTCCGCAGCCGGCTGATCGATCACGGGGTCGCCCCGCACGACATCCAGTACGAGGTCTTCGGCCCCGACCTGTGGCAGGCCGACCTGGACTGACCGCCTCGAAAGGACCCCGGCATGACCACCGATTCCGCTCTGGTCGCGGGCGCAGGAGGAGTCATCGGGCGCAGCGTGGCGGAGGGCTTCGCCCGCGCGGGCATCAAGGTCCGCGGCGTCAGCCGCCGTCCACCGCAGGGCTCCCCGAGCTGGGAGCACCTCCCGGTCGACCTCCTGGACCCCTCGGCGGCGCGTGAGGGGCTGCGTCCGGCCGCCGACACCACGCGGCTCGTCTTCGCCGCCTACATCGAGCGCACCGACCTCGCCGAGCAGGTCGCCCCCAACGTCGAACTGCTCGACAACACCCTCGGCGCCCTCGCCGCGGCCGGCGCCCCGCTGGAGCACGTCACGCTGTACCAGGGGAACAAGTACTACGGCTCCCACCTCGGTCGTTTCAAAACGCCCGCGAAGGAGGACGACCCGCGCCTGATCGGGCCCAACTTCTACTACGACCAGGAGGACCTGCTGCGCTCGCGCGCCGAGGAGATGGGCTTCCGGTTCACCGTCTTCCGCCCCGAGGCCGTCATGGGCTACGCCCAGGGCACCCCGATGAACCTCCTGATGGTGATCGCCACGTACGTCGCCGTCACCAAGGAACTGGGACTGCCGCTGCGCTTCCCCGGTGCCCTGGAGGCGTACGACGGGATCCTCTACCAGATGACGGACGCGCAGCTCCTCACCCGCGCGACCGACTGGGCCGCCTCCGCGCCCCCTGCCGCGAACGAGGCCTTCAACATCACCAACGGTGACGTCATCCGCTTCAGCCACCTGTGGCGTGCGCTGGCCGCCCACTACGACATGCCCGTCGAGGAACCGAAGACGATCGTCCTCGATCAGCACATGCCGGCGCAGGAGCCCGTCTGGCGCCGGATCGTCGAGAAGCACGCCCTCGTACCGACCCCCTACGCCGAGCTCGTCGACTGGCGGTTCGGCGACATGATCCTGAACTCGACGTGGGACAACGTCAGCTCGACCATCAAACTCCGCACGGCGGGGTTCCAGGACTGCTACGACACCGAACAGCGCCTCCTCGAACTGCTCGACGACCTCGGCCGGCGACGCATCGTCCCACCCGCCCGGGCATGACCGCACCACCCCGGACCGAAGCACTCCTTGCCCAGCAGCGGCCGGACCCGTGAGCGGGAGCCGGCGGTGCAGAACGGGCGTTGCAGCAGGCCGCCCGTCGGCGACCGGGGCCACGATCTGCCGGCCGGAGTCAGCGACCGGCGGTGCTCTCCCGCACGAGGAGTTCGTGCCGGGCCGTCACCTCCCGGAGATCGGCGCGTCCGCCGCCGTACCGGGGACCGTGGATCTGCCGCTCCAGCATCTCCACCGCCACCCGGACGGTCTCTCCCTTGCCGGGGGAGACGGTGGTGAGCGTCGGCGTGCTGCAGCGGCCGTCCTCGATCTCGCCGAACTCCGCGAGTGCCACGTCCTGCGGGACGCGCAGACCGCGGGCGAGCGCGGTGCGCTGGGCCCCGAGCGCCTCCACCAGGACCTGCTGATGGCGGGCGCGGTGATCGCCGGCGTGCCCGTCCTGCTGCCGTACGTCGTGGCCCCGCGCCGGGTGATCGAAGGGGTCTCCCGGTCGGGTCCGAAGGGCTGAGCCCGGACGCCGTCCGACGGGGACACTCGGCGTGTCACCCGTACGCCGTGAACGGGCGGACCCGGCCGGCGGCCATGGCGCGGCCGGGCCGGTCGTTCGCTGCCGGTTCCCGCGGCCTACCGGTAGAAGACGGCCACGCCGCCGTGGTGCGAGCAGGCCCCGACCCGGCCAGTACGCCGTCCCTCCCGGACGAACTGCCGACCGGGCGCCTCACGGGTTCTCCGAGGTCCCGCGGACGGCGGCGGCGAGGGCGCCGCCGACGGCCCGCGCCCCCGCCGCGTTGGGGTGCAGGGGAGCGGCCGGACGAGTGGGGACCACACCTTCGACATAGCGGTCGGCGGGGTCGGCGCAGCTGTCGTGCCCGATGCCCAGCGCCCGGGTGTCGACGAAGACGGCGCCGTGCTGTCCGGCCACCCGTCTCATCGCGGAGTTGAGGTGGTCGACCGCGCCCTGCAGGTAGGTGGCGTCCTGCTTCCAGAAGGGCTGGCGGGGATAACAGCCACCGTCGCGCAGGTAGTTGCCGTAGCCGACGACGAAGACCCGGGCATGCGGCGACCGCCGCGCGATGCCGTCCAGCACGCTGCCCAGGGCCGGTGCCCAGGCGTCGACGCGGGCCTTCACCTTGTCGGTGCCGCCGTCGGTGTTCTCCTTGGCACAGCTCGTACCGTGCGGCTCGGGCAGCACGTTGACGCAGGCCAGGGCCTGGCTGAAGAGACCGGTGTCGTTGCCGCCGATGGTGATGCTGACGATGTCGGTGGCCGGCGTGAGCGCCTCGTACTGGGCCGCTGCATTGGGGTGCTGAGCGCTGCTCAGATGGTCGACGGTGGCCGCGGAGCAACTGACGTCGGTGAGGTGCGCGCCCAGGGCCTGCGCGGCGACACGGGGATAGCCGGCCAGGGAACGCAGACAGGCCCCGCCGGCCAGGTCGGCCGGCGGCACCAGCGGCGCGGCCGCGTAGGAATCGCCGAGCGCGACGTACCGCAACGGTGCGGCGGCCGACGCCCCCGTGGCCGGCGCCGTGGCCGCCAGGGCACCGAAGGCCGCAACGGCGAACAGGGTCATGGGCAGGGCTGTCTTCAAGGACGCCTCCATCCGGGCAGGTGCGGCGCGGGCTGCTGTCTTGCTCCGAGCATGGGTGAGCGGGCGGACCGCCGCACGGCGGTTCGCCCACTCGCACCGCACTCCTCACCGTCACCCGGCGCCGACCGGCCCCGCCCGACGGGTCGCCGGACGGGGCTGGTCGCGGCCGGCAGCCCGGCAGGAGACGAGGACAGCGCGTTGCACCTGCCGCGGCCGGCGGCCCCTGTCCGACCCGCCCGACTGCCGTCCCGGTGGCATGGCGTCCGGGGCTCGGGCCACGGGTGGGGCTCCCCGCCGACGCGAGGGTGCTGCGGCCGGCCTCGCCCGGCGGACCGCGTCCTCCCTACATGGCGGCGGTGCGGATGGCGGCGATGTCGAACTGCAGGCGGACCTTCTCGCTCACCATGGCCCCGCCCTGGGCGAGCCTGGCGTCGTAGGTCAGACCCCAGTCCGAGCGGTTGATCGTGGTGGTCCCGTCGAAGCCGACCCGCTCGTAACCGAACGGGTCGGTCACATGCCCGATGTAGGTCAGTTCCAGGACGACGGGGCGGGTGACGTCCTTGATGGTGAGGTCGCCGCGCATGCGGTAGACGTCCTGCCCGGCGAGGCTCACGGCGGTGCTCGCGAACGTCATCCGGGGATACCGCGCGGCGTCCAGGAAGTCACGGCCGACCAGGTGCGCGTCGCGCTGCTCGACGCCGGTGTCGACGCTGGCGGTGTGCAGCACGATGTCGGCGCGCGAGCGCGCCGGGTTGCGGCCGTCGAAGTACAGGCGGCTCTCGTACTTCGGGAAGGCGCCGCGCACCGTCGTCACCATGGCGTGCCGCACGGAGAAGCCGATCCTGCTGTGCGCCGGGTCGATCATCCATTCCCCGGTCAGCGCGGACAGGGCGGCATCGGGCAGGACCGGGGTGCCCGGGGCCGTCGGCGCAGGCGAAAAGACCGAGTCCTCTTGCGTGTCTGGGGTGGCGGGAGCCATCGCGTGACGGAGCGGAGAGGTGCGGCCGAAGAGGTTCATGAGGCACGTAGTTACGTCAGGGCGGCCGCCACCGCAAGACCTGGACAGAAAACCCGCGCCTTCGTCGGCAGATCTTCACAGCTCGACAGGGCGGTGGGGCCGCCTCCGTCGAACCTGGCCTCTAAGGGGGGATTCATCCGCATTCGCTTCCGGTGGCTGCCTGTACGGAGAGCCACTTCGTGGCGTTCAGGCCGGACCGGAGACCGCCCGCAACGGCCGCTCACTCGGACGCCCCGGCGAAGAAGTCGGCCAGGGAGGAAGCGAGTGCCCCGGGAGCCTGCTCGGCCACATGGTGTCCGGAGTCGATGCCGTGACCGCGTACGTCCGTCGCCCACCGGCGCCAGATCCTCACCGGGTCACCGTACAGATCCTCCATGTCGTCCCGGAGCGACCACAGGATCAGCGAGGACCGCTGCGGACGGAACGCGTACGGGTCGCCCCACAGCCTCTCGTCGTGGTTCTGCCCGTAGACGTCCAGTAGCGCCATGCAGCCGGCCGGAGCGCACTCACCGTGCCGGGACAGTTCGGTGACGGCGCGGCCGCCGCCCCGCGGGCAGGGCAGTGGCCGGTGCGTCATGCGCGCCCAGTGCCCCGTGCGCTCCTGCCCGCCCCGGGCGGTCGGGTGAGCACCGGCCGGACGCAACGCAGCGGAACGCGCCGGTGACGCGCACGCCTCGGGAGGGGACGGTCACCGGCGTCGGGCCGAGTCGAGGACGGTGGCGGACTTCTCGCACCGTCAAGGCTCCCCGGACAATCCGGTCGAACGGCGTGTCATCGGAGTGATCAGGACTCGGGTGATTAGGGTCTCGGAGTGCTGAATGAGCCGTTCGTAATCGCGAGCATGCCGGCGGGTGTCCATGATCCGGGCCGGGGGCCGCTCGACGACCTGGCGGCGGGACAGGACGGACCCGGAGGTCTCAGGACGGCCGAGCGTCCTGATCGTGAGGTGCAGATGCCTGTGCGCCCGGATCCTGAGCTCGCTCCCGTACGCGGAGTCGGCCCGGGCGACGGCGGTGACGGCGGAGCGCGTCAGGCCGATGCGGCAGAGGCCTCCCGTCGCCGCGGCGGGGTCGACCAGGCCGGCCGGGGCGCCCATGACCGCCAACGGCAGGCCGCGGCCGTCGACCACGACATGGCGTTCGCGGCCATCGACCTCCTCCCGTGGGTCGTGGCCACGGAATTCTTCCCGGACGGCCGAGGCCGCTTCGACCGATGAGATGCCGGGAGATCAGGGCCGCTGCCCGGGATCGTGACGCCTGGCGGGGGAGCGTCCGATGTCTGACCCATCGGCTTGGACGGGCCTGTCCATGACATAGCCCGCTGCCGAAGTGCCTGCTCGAGTCGGCGGAGCGTTCGGACACCCGGGGCGCGTGAGCCGGTCCGCGAACAGGCAGGGCGTCGGTCGTCTCCCCGGGCTGTGAAGGTCCATGCTTGCGTCATGGAGAAGCTCCAACTCACGCAGGTTCCTGCCGCGTACGCCTGCATGATCGTCCGCAGGCCCGCCGAAGAGGCGTTCCGGGCCTTCGCCGATCCGGCCGTCACCACCCGGTTCTGGTACAGCAGGAGCAGCGGACCGATGACTGCGGGAGCCGAGCTGCGCTGGGAGTGGGAGGCCTACGGCGCGTCGGCGGACGTACGGGTCCAGGAGGTGGCGGAGAGCCGGCTGATCCGGTTCGAGTGGGGCAACTACGCGCAGCCGACCACGGTCGAGCTGAAGTTCACCCCGCGGGCAGGGGAGTCCACGTTCGTCGAGGCGACCGAGACCGGTTTCCGGGGCACGGGGGACGACGCCGTGCGCTGGGTCAATGACACCGTCGGCGGCTTCACCACTGTCCTGTGCGCGATGAAGGCCCTCCTCGAACACGGCATCGAGCTCAACGCGGTCCCGGACCATCACCCCGTCTGACGGGCAGCCCTGACCGGACGCGGTCCCCTTACAACCGCCGCCGGCCCTCAGGGGCAGTGCCGCTCGGTTCCCGCCGGTAGAGGAGCCCGGCTGGATCCGACGGGAGGGCCGAGGGCCGGCACGCCTGGTCGGGGTGCTCCGAACGCATTCGAGGCCCGCGAGGGGGTAATGGGTCGTGGTCATCCTGACCGGGGTGACTTCGGACCAGGGGGTAACTCGTTGAAGGCAACAACCCGCCGTTCAGGGAAGAGACTTGGCGTCGTCTGCGTCGCCGCCGTCACGCTGCTGACCTTCACCGGTTCGCCACAGGCGGCGGCACCGGTGCCGGGGCGGACCGCGACCGCGGCCGAACTGACGGACGCGACGCTCGGCTACCGCGCCGACAGCCGGGCGGACGGTCTCGTCGCCGGGGCCACGGCGGCTCCGCCGTACAAGAAGCTCTGGTCCCGGGACTTCGGCACGGTCGTCTCGGCGCCGGTCGCGGTCGGTGACAACGTGTACGCCGTCGTGAACGCGGACGACGGCACCGAGGGCGGCCCGCGCATGATGCTCGTCGGGGTCCAGGCCGCCACCGGCCAGGACCTGTGGCCGGCCGTCCCGCTGGAGCAGAACGAGCCCCAGGCCGGGGTGTCGTTCGGGGGCGGTCTGCTCTACACACAGACGTCGCGCGGCACGATCGCCGCCTGGGACCCGGCCACCGGCCGCCAGAAGTGGTCGGTCACCCTCGACTCGGCGTCCATGCAGTACCCGCCCGTCTGGTACGACGGGCTGCTCTACCTGCAGGACGGCCGGGGCACGGCGCTGGCCCTTCGCGCCGACACCGGCGCCCGGGTGTGGACCGCCCCTCTCTCGGAGTACTCCTGGGCCCCGACCGTCGTCGACGCCTCCGGCGTGTGGATCGGATTCGACGGCGTCGCCTGGCACCACCTCGACCTCAGGACCGGTGCCGAACTGCACCGCTTCGAGGTGCCCGACGTCTCCGGCGCCTACGGAAACCCGGTCGCGCTCGGCGCAGGCGCGGCCTGGATGCGCAGCAGCGACAGCGACGACGAGACAGTCACCGCCTACGACCAGCACACCGGCGCGGCCGTGCGGAAGCTGCCCGCCGACGCGACCCCGGTCTTCGGCCCGGGCCGGGTGTACGTCGCCCATCGCGGCACAGTCAGCGCGCTCGACACCAGCACGTACACGGCCGCCTGGACCTACACCAGCTCCGTGAACGCGGCCACCGTGCGCCTCGTCGCCAACGGCTACGTGTACGTGGAGGATGCCGACGGACGCCTCGTCGTGCTCGACCAGGAGACCGGCGACGTCGTGTGGTCGTACCGGCGTTACCCCACACCGCCGCCGATGTCGCCCGTCCTCGCCGAGGAGGACTGGCGCGGCTTCGTCGTGCCCGGCATCGCCACGGCCAAGGCGCGGCTGTTCGTACCCGCCGCCGAAGGCACCCTGATCGCCTTCGGCAAGGAGGAGGAACCGCGCGTCTCCGCGAAGGCCTGACACGGCTGTCACCGTGAGCTGTGCCCGGCCGCGTAGCGCGTTCCGGTGAGGCGGGTGCCGCCGGGCACCCGCCTCGTCCGGGTACGCGGGGACTTCTGGAGTGCGCTTCGCGGTGTGGGCGACGGACCGGTCCGGCCAGTCCGGCCTGAGCCGGCGGCACCTGACCGGGAGGCTGCCCGCCCCGAGCCGGGGGACGTTCACAGCATGCGGCGTCGCCGTCCGAACGCCCGGCTTGCGTTGGAGTGTGCTCCAGGTCGTAGCGTCGCGTTCACTGAGGGCGGGGGACGGGGCCGGCGTCGGCCGGTGCCCCGCACGGGATGCCGGGCGGTGGATTCTGTCGCTAGATGGATGAGGGACATCGTGCGGTGCGGACGGTGAACGCGTACGCGGAAAGGCTGGGACAGGGCATGCGAGAGCGAAGTCTGCGGGACCTCCGGGTATCGGCCATCGGCCTGGGGTGCATGGGAATGTCCGCCTTCTACGGGTCGGCGGACCGGGAGGAGGCGATCGCGACCATCCGGCACGCCCTCGACCTGGGGGTGAACTTCCTCGACACCGCGCAGATGTACGGGCCGCTCACCAATGAGTCGCTGGTGGGCGAGGCGGTCCGGGGGCATCGCGAGGACTACGTGATCGCGACGAAGTTCAACTACCGGATGGACGACGCCGTACCCGGCGACATCAGCACGGTCGGCCCGCAGGACGGCTCGGCCGAGCACGTGCGCAGCTCGGTCCACGGATCCCTGGAGCGCCTGGGAACGGACCACATCGACCTCTACTACCAGCACCGGGTCGATCCGAACGTGCCCATCGAGGAGACGGTCGGCGCGCTGGGCGAGCTGGTCGCCGAGGGCAAGGTGCGGGGCATCGGGTTGAGCGAGGCGAGCGCGCAGACCATCCGGCGCGCCCACGCCGTGCACCCCGTCACCGCGGTGCAGAGCGAGTACTCGCTGTGGTCGCGGGACGTGGAGGCCGAGGTCCTCCCTGTCTGCCGGGAGCTGGGTATCGGCTTCGTGCCGTACTCGCCGCTGGGGCGCGGTTTCCTCGCCGGCCGGTTCACCTCACCGGACGAGCTGGATCCGAACGACTGGCGGCGCGAGAACCCGCGCTTCCAGGACGCCCATCTGGAAGCGAACCTGCGGCTGGCGGCGAAGGTGAAGGAGATCGCCGCGGAGAAGGGCGTGACCCCGGCCCAGCTGGCGATCGCGTGGGTGCTGGCCCAGGGCGAGGACCTGGTCCCGATCCCGGGGACGAAGCGACGTACCTATCTGGAGCAGAACGCTGCCGCGGTCGACATCGCGCTGACCGCGGAGGACCTGGCCCGTATCGATGCGGAGCTGCCCGAGGCGTCGGGTGAGCGGTACGACGAGGCGGGGATGCGGACGGTCGACCGCTAGCCGGGGCGCGCGAGCGGCTGCGGGGCTGCGATGGCCGGCCCGCCTCGGCAGGCGGGCCGGCCGCCCGAATGCGGTTGTCGGCGTTCCGGCCCCGCACTACGGTGCCGCGGTGGACCTCTTCTCACAGTCGTGGACGATGCTGCGCGGGGCGGTCGCCGCCCTTCCGGACGCGGACTTCGAGCGCGCGTCGGGCTGCGCCGGCTGGCTGGTGCGGGACCTGGTGTGTCACCTGGTCATCGGCGCCCAGGACATTCTGATCACCCTCGTGACGCCTGCCCAGACCGAGCCGACCGCGGACGCGGTCGGCTACTGGAGTGCGGGCGATGCCTCGCCGGGCGGCGAGGATCCGCCCGACGCGTTGATCCCCCGGCTGGCCGCCGCGTATGGCGAACCGCGCTGGCTCAGGTTCCACTTCGACGACGTGGCTTCCGCCGCGGGCCGCGCCGCCGGCCTCGCCGATCGGACCGCCCGTGTGAGCACCCAGGGCAAGGTGCTGACCGTCGGTGACTTCCTGTCGGCGTACGTCCTGGAATGGACGGTCCACCATCTCGACCTGATCGCCCACCTGCCGTCGGGCGCCGAGCCGCCCGCCGAGACGCTCGCGGCGGCGCGCAGGATGCTGGAGGAGATCGCCGCGGCGCCGTTCCCGGCGTCGCTGCCGGACAAGGACGCGCTGCTGATCGGCACCGGGCGCCGCCCGCCCACCGATGCGGAACAAGCCGCGCTCGGCTCCCTGGCCGGGAGGCTGCCGCTGGTCCTCAGCTGAGCGAGCGGGCGGCGGTACGGCGCAGCCCGGCTGTCCCGGCCGCGAGTCGATGACGGACCAGGACGGCCGGGACCTCACCGTCATCTACTACGCGGCCGAGGCGTCGATCGCGGCATGGAAGGCCCACCCGGAACATCTCGAAGCCCAGCGACTCGGACGTGCACGCTGGTACGCCTCCTACAGCGTGGAGGTGCCACGGGTGGAGCGCGCCTACGCCTTCACCCGCGAGTGAGCACGGACTCCCGACCGCTGGGGCGGCAGCACATCGGTGTTCCGTCGGCGGCCACGGGAAACCGTCCGGCTGTCTAGTGGAGCGCGATGGCTTCGACCCAGTCGTCGACGGTGACGACGTCCGCCCACTGCGGAAAGAGCCGCTCGATGAGGAACCGGTGCACGTCCGGGTCGGTGTCCAGGCAGCCGTCGGAGAGCACGGTGAGGCCGAAGTCCAGGTCGTTCGCCTGGCACAGGGTGTACAGCACCACTGCGCTGGTGGCGATGCCGGTGAGCACGAGGCTGTCGATACCGCGTGCCCTGAGCACCACGTCGAGATCGCTGCCCGAGAACGCGCTCGCCCGCCTCTTGGCGACCACCACGTCGCCGGGCCGGGGCGCGATCTCCGGGTGGATCGCGGTCCCCGGGTCGCCCTCGACGTACAAGCCGGCCCGCGCGATGGCGGTGAGAGCCCTGTTGCGCGAGCCGACCTCCGGAAAGCCGGGACGTAAGGCGATGACCACATGGATCACGGGGATGCTCGCCGCCCGGGCACCGTCGATCGCCCTGCGCAGGCGTCGCAGATACTCGGAACCGGCGTCGGCGATGTCCACGATGGCCCGTTGGACGTCCATCACGAGGAGGGCGCTGCTCATGTCGTCTCCAGAAACGGCCGAGGTTCGGTTTAGGTGGTGGCGGCCTGCTTCTCCATGCTCGGGCAGGGAGCGCAGCTCCCGCCGATGGTGAGCCGGCCAAGCCGGCCAGGGGGAACGCCGACCGCGGGCCGCCTCGTTCAAGGTCTGCGGCCGTGGAAGGTACGGCGCAGGTCGCTCACCCAGGCCTCCGGGTTCTCCCAGGGGATGAAGTGGCCGCCGCGGTCGTGCGCGTTGACGTTGACGTGGTTGAACCAACCGGCCTGCGGGCCGGTCTCGAACGCCCGGACGCGCTCGCCGGCGGTGTGGACGCCGGGCGGGTTCTCGTACGTGACGAAGGTGAGGCCGACCGGCGCCTCCACGACCGGGACGCGGTCGTGGACAGGGGCCCAGGGGTAGCGGTTGGCGTTGGCGTAGTACCGCATCGACGTGGCGACGGAGTTGTTCACCCAGTAGATCGTGGCGTGAGTGAGCAGGTCGTCCTTGGTGAAGACGGACTCGACGTCGCCGCCGTTGTCGCTCCAGGCGTTCCAGCGCTCCAGCAGCCAGGCGAGCAGTCCGGCGGGGGAGTCGCTCAGTCCGTGGGCCAGGGTGGCGCCGTCGAGCATGTGCACGGCGAGGTGGGACGCCCAGCGGTGGTCCAGCTCGATGACGCGGGCGCGGACGTCGGCGGGCTGGTCGTCGGTGAGGGGCCGATTCCGGGCGAAGTCCCAGGCGCGGGGGCCGTTGAAGAAGTCGAGCGGCAGCCCGGAACCGATGTGGATGCCGTACAGCTCGTCGGCGTACTTGTGGCCGAGCTGGCTGGAGACGATCCCGCCGATGTCGCAGCCCCCGGCGGCGTATCTCTCGTAGCCCAGGGTCTCGGTCATCAGGAGGTGCCAGAGGTCGGCGGCCTTCCAGAAGTTGACGTCCGGAAAGCCGGTGAGGGGGCCGGGGAAGCCGAAGCCGGGCAGGGACGGCACGATGACGTCGAACGCGTCGGCGCGGTCACCGCCGAACGCGGCCGGGTCGGCGAGCGGGCCGATCACCTTCGACCAGTGCCAGAACGTCCACGGCCAGCCGTGGGTGAGGATCAACGGGATCGGCCGGGGACCACGGCCGGGCCTGCGCATGAAGTGCACCGGAACACCGGCGACGCTCACCTGGTAGTGCTCGTGGACGTTGATCGCCGCCTCGGCCTTGCGCCAGTCGTAGCCGTCCCGCCAGTAGGCGACCAGCTCACGGAGATAGCTGTCCGGCACGCCGTAGGACCAGTCCTCGTTCCCCTCGTCCAGCGGCGCACGGGTCGACGTAAGACGGACGCGCAGGTCGTCGAGGACCTCGTCGGACACATGGATCGCAGTGGGCTCCAGGGGGAAGGCGTGCGGGGTGGTCATGGCGTACTTCCTTCTGGCTGGGCGGCAGCGGTGCGGTCGGCCGGTTGGGCGGCGGGCCGGGCCATACGAGGAGGGCGGGCAGCGATGCGGTGAGCGCCTGCCGGTGGTGCGGGTTCAGCCGGTCGTGTCCTCAACATGGGGGCGGGCCAAGTGGCGCGACGGGGAGGTCTTGTCCCATACGTGCCAACGCGCCCCGCACACCGGGTCGGGTTTCGTGGGTCACCTCCGCGGGGAAGCCGTCGGCCCTGACCCGCTCGGCGGTCGGACCGCTGAGCGTCCTGCCGCATCCCGGGCAACGGTCCGGGATGCGCATCGGATACATGCCCATCGTCTTCTGTTCCTGTTCCTGTTCCTGTTCTTGTTTGTGTCCCTGCTGTTCTTTCGGCGTTCCTGATCGCGGGCTTCGGCGGCCGGTCGCGGGCCCGTCAGGTGGTCGGGCAAGTGACGTAGCTCCGGCCCCTGTTGGTGAACGCTATCCATCCCTGGACGTCCGTCCCGCCGCCGTCGCAGGACAACAGACGCCAGGCACCGGGGTCCAGGCGAAGACCGCGTCCTGACCGAACCGCCGCCCCAGTTCACGCGCCGCCGAGTCGCTCAGGCCGGCGACGGCGATGCTCTGCTCGATGTGCGTGCCGTGCGCATCGCCTCCCGCCGCGGGCCACCACGCGAGCCCTCGCCGGTCGAGCTCGTCGACGAGCTGAACCTGGGCGCGGGCGTTGTCCTCGGCGAGGGCGGGACGGCCGTGAGGGTCGCACGCCGTGACGACGTGGAGAGCGGCGATGCCCGCGTACTCCGGCAGTGCGGGGAAGAGACCCCCGACCGTGCCTCGCGGACGCGGTTCAACCCGTACCGTATGGTCCGGGAACCGGATCTCGACGACTGTCCGCCGGTAGCGTTCCCAGTTCGGTGGTGTGGCCGCAGCGTGAGTGACCTGCATGAGGGCCTCCTGGGGACGAAGGACCCCCTTACCCACCGGCAGGGAGATCGGTGCGCGCTCCCACAGCGCCGTGGGAGCCGGTCCTCGGCGCGATCGGCCCCGTGACCGAGCGCAACGATGCCACACCACCGGTCAGGGGACAAGATCCGGACGTTGTTGACTCGGGCCTGGTCACAAGCTGCAGCGTCAAGCCCCGGCTTGGGTCGGTTGCGGCCGTCAGAGGAAGAGTCCTGGCGGATACTTGCCGAATGGATGGTTCAAAGGCCTCTTGGGTCAACACCACGCACGATTGGGCCGCCGTCGTGGACGCGGACCATCTCGGTCGGATTCGGCACAGACCCGCGGAGTTCGCGCCGGGCGGGCCAGGACACCTTGTACTTGAGGTGGTTGCTTATGCGGCTGACGAGGCAGCCGGCCGAGGCGGCGGACGGTGTGTGATCACACTGCACACCGACGGTTCCCTGTCGGTCCGGGATGACGGACGGGGCACCGACACTCGGGTCGACGAGCATGGCCAAGTGGTGAAGAAGCCGGTCATGGCCACGAAGGACCTTCGATTCTTCGACCTCCCCGAGGCGGAACGACTCCCGGACGGACATCCGCGTCGTGGCATGTCCGTCGTCGCAGCGCTGAGCGAGTGGCTGATACATACCAACCGCCGGCTGAACGGATCCTGGAGCCGGCGCTATGAGCGAGGCATCCCGGTGACCGATCTGGAGCCCGTCGAACCCGACGGGACCACGGGAACCTGTGTCCACTTCTTGCCTGACAAGGCCCTGACCTCGCGGTGGTCGGTCACCGCAAAGGACCTGGCGCGGTGGTCCGAACACTGGCCCGAACTGACCGTCCGCCTCGACGATCATCGCGACGGCGCTGAGTAGCCCGTGCCGGAGCCGGAGTCGGCCGGGAAGTCGAACCCCCACTTCGACTCGTCGGGGAAGGAGCCTGCCTCCTTCATCGCGGCGCTCGGATGCTGCGCACGGTCGGGGCGGCGCCCGCACGGCGAAGGTCTGCTCACCCCCTCGTAGGGCTGAGTAGACCTTCACAGGGTTTGAAGCGGGCGGATCGGTCGCCGGGCGGTCGCCACCGCGAAGATGTGGAGCACGCCGCCGTTCGTCGTCGCGGGCAGTGTCACACTCGCGAGCTGCTTGCCGGCCTGCAGCGCGATGGGCGCGGCGGCGAACACCTCCGTACCCACCGGGTCCTCGACCGCACCCCGGCCCTTCGCCGCTGAGGGGGAGTGACGGACATGGCCAGCGCGGCGGCGGCCATGGCGGCCGTCGCGATAGAACCGAGAGCTCACCGTCTGGGACGAGCCCGGCCCTTCACTGAGGTATGACGTACCGATGAGCCTGACACCTGGCCTGCCCTTCGTGTCTGACGGAAGGTCACGTCGTGCCCGGGGCAGGCACGCGCGTTCGCTGTCTTCGAGCGGTGTCAAGGGGGCGAGATCACCTCCCGTACGCCCGCCGAGCCGTCGGCGCCGAACGACCGCATGGCTGCGCGGCCGCTTCCGCATGGCTGCGGGAGCGGCCGCGCGGGCGAAGGCCATGCCTGGGTCGTCCGGGCACCGTACTGAGCTGGTAGTTCGCTTCGAAATGGTTCGCCTCGCTGAGGACTTCCGCGGGCCCGGACAGATCGAGCATCTTCATGCCGTCGAACACGAGAACGCTCACGCGGTGCGCCTTCGGTGCCACTCGCTCTCTCCCCCGCGACTCGACCGCTTCCCCGCGGCTGCGACCTGGCGGCTGCACCGGGCGGTGCCGGAAGTGATCGGAAAGTCCGGTGGCAGGGCGAGCGAGCGTACGGCCTGCGCGCCGCCGGACGGCGAACGGGCCCTGCGTGCCCCGCGTCGCCCCCACGCGCCCGTGACACGCCTACGGACGGCCCATTCGGCGACCATGAGGTTATCGGGTCATAACTTATACAATGTGACAAAACGCCACGTTGCTCTTTTCCTCAGCATGGTAGGACTCGTCGCCTCCTGCGGCCCTGCCGCATTGTCGGACTCGGCCGAGCGGACGCATCTCGTGCACCCGGGGGAATCCATTCAGAAGGCGGTGGACTCCGCCAAGGCGGGCGACACCGTGCAGGTGATGCCCGGGACCTACCACGAGAGCGTCAAGGTGGCGACGCCCGGCCTGACCCTGCGTGGGTCGGGCACCGCCACCGTCATCAAGCCGGCGGCGAAGGCCGCCGACGACTGCGGCCGGCGCGGCAACGGCATCTGCGTGATGGGCACCGCGACCAAACGGCTCAAGGGCGTCACCATCTCCGACCTGAAGGTGACCGGGTTCTCCCACACCGGTGTGATCTCCATGGCCACCGACGACCTGACCGTGCGAGGCGTGACCGCCGAGAAGAACGCGGTGTGGGGCCTCGCCGAAGAACACTCCGAACACAGCACCTACCGGGGGAACACCGCCCGGAACAACGGGGACGCGGGCATCTTCCTGGCCAATACCATCACGGCCGAACAGGGGGGCGTCGACACCAAGGGCACGGTGGTCACCAGCAACCGCCTGGAGAACAACAGGATCGGCGTCACCGTCCGCCGGCTGCGCAACCTGAGCGTCACCAGCAACAACGTCAGCGGCAACTGCGCGGGCGCCTTCATCGTCGGCGACGAGAACAAGCCGAAGGCCGGCGCGCTGACCGTACGCGGCAACCGAGTCGTGAAGAACAACAAGCACTGCGCCAAGACCGAACGGCTGCCCTTCCTCCAGGGCTCGGGCATCATCCTGACCGGCGTCGAGAAGACCGACGTCACCAGCAACGAGGTGACCGGGAACTCCGGCACGTCCCCGCTGTCGGGCGGCATCGTGCTCTTCAAGAGCTTCGTCGGAGCAACCAGCGACAACAACCGGATCAAGGACAACGCGCTGCGGGACAATGCCCCCGCCGACCTGGTCAACCAGGAGAGCACCAAGAGCGGCAACACCTTCACCCGCAACGTCTGCAAGGCGTCCAGCCCCACCGGACTGTGCTGACACCGTAACCCGCTCCCGGGGCATCCCGCCTTCCCGCCGGCGCTGTGAACGCAGTGCGCCGGGCGGTCCGCCGAGCGTCGGACCGCCCGGTGCCGTGCGAGCACTTCCTCCGTCGGGTTCCGTCGGGGACTGATGCCTGAGCACACGAAGGCCGCTGCACACGCTCCCGAAGATACGCAGCCGGTCACCCTCTGAACCGCACTGCTGAGTCCCCGCCGAGAGTGAGGCGGGCCGGCTGGAGGCAGTCCGTTACGCGTACGTCCGGCAGCCCCACGGCGGGGAACTCGACGGAACGGGTCTCGGCCGCCGGTTTCCACCAGCTCCCGGCCGCCAGCCGTGTGCGGATCTGGCGAGCACCAGGGGAGGGACGGCTCGCGGTGGCGGGCCTTCCGCATTCCTAGGCATGGAATGCGGTGGCGGAAGCATCCGAAAGAGCATGGAGTGCGTGATCTATCAGGAGCCGACGGGTGAGTGCGAGCAGATCGACTGCCGGCAGGCGGACGCGTGCCAGGCCACCCTGGACCGGCTGGCGGAATTGAAGCCGGACGAGTTCGCCTGGATCCGCATGGACGAGCCCCGCCCGGAGGAGCTGCAGCGGCTGGGCGAGTACCTCGAGCTGCATCCCCTGGCGATCGAGGACGCGGTCCAGGCTCATCAGCGGCCGAAGCAGGAACGCTACGGCGATGTGCTGGCGGTCGCGGTGAAGACGCTGTGGTTCGTCGAGAAGACCGCGGACGTGGAGACCGGAGAATGCATGATCTTCCTCGGCCCGTCGTTCGCGCTGACCGTACGGCACGGCGCGAACGACCCCACGCAGGAGGCCGCGCGCCGCCTGGAGGAGCAGCCGGACATGGCCCGGCTCGGGCCGGTCGCCGTCCTGCACGCGGTGACCGATGTGATCGTCGACGCCTACGCCGAGGCCGCCGCCCAGATCCGTACGGACCTGATGGAGCTGGAACGCTGCGTCTTCTCGCCCGCCCGGGACGACCTCACCGAACCGATCTACTCGCTCAAACGCGAGGTCGTGGAGTTCCGCGACGCCATCCAGCCACTCGTTCCCGTCCTGCAGCCCTTCACCACGGCGCACGAGGACTGGCCGCGGCAGGTCCTGCCGTACTTCCGTGACGTCACCGACCACCTGACCCGCACCGACATCGAGGTCCGCGCCCTGGACGACCTGCTTTCCTCCGTTCTCGACGCCCATATGGCGAAGGTGGGAACGTGGCAGAACGACGACATGCGCCGCATCAGCGCCTGGGCGGCCATCTTCGCCATTCCCACCATGGTCGCCGGGATTTACGGCATGAACTTCGCCCACATGCCCGAACTGGACTGGCGCTACGGCTACCCGTGCGCGCTCGGCGTGATGGCGCTGGGGGCGGGTCTGCTGTACCGGGCCTTCCGCCGCAACGGCTGGCTGTGACCGAGGACAGCTCCTCCCGGACGGCTCCCTGCCCGCCTTCGCGACCCTCCCCGAACGGACCGGCACCGGCCCTTCCGGCACGGTTCCCGCCCGTCACCGCAAAGGCGGTAGCGGTCGGCTCCTCGCTCGATCGGCCCTCGGACGTGGTCACTGGTGATGGCCAGCACGGCGAGGAGGGTCATTCGTCCAGAACGTCGGTGACCTTGCCGAGGTCGACGAACTTGAAGTTCGTCGCGGGCCGATCACCGTCCCCGGGGACGTCGTGCCCGTCCTGGACGACGAGGAGGCCGTTCGGGTACTTGGAGCCGAGGGGCGCGTGCAGGACCGCGGCGCCGTCGCACTCCTCGGAGCCGTCGAGCGTGCCGCTCGCGGCCGTGACCCGGAAACCGCCCTCGTACTCGTTGCCGTCCTCAAGCTCGCGGTCGTAGGCGGCGAAGGTGTGGTCACCCTGGCTGGAAGCCAGGAGGTAGCCGTCACCGTCGGACTCGGTGAGCAGTGTCAGTCCCTCGACGTCCGCGGTGAGCTTCGTGCCGCCGTAGCCGGGGTCGGCGCCCGGCGTGCACTCCTCGGTGTCCTCGTCGTAGACACCGGGGACGCCGTACTCGCGGACCCTGTCGATCAGCTTCGGCGTGCCCGTGAGGTCGGCGCGCAGGCGCCAGATGCCGACATCCTCCTGGCCGGCGTAGAGGGTGCTGTTGGCCGGATCGACGACCATGCCCTCGACCTGCGGGAGTTCGCCGGGCTCGGCGCAGGGGGACCACGAGGTGCCGTTGGGCAGTCGGAAGCTGTCGGGCAGGTCCAGGGTACGGATCTTGCGGTACGTGACCTTGCCGTCCGGGGCCGGCAGCAGTTCCAGGAGGGCGACGCTGGTGCGTTCGCGGCGGCTGACCAGGGCGTAGGCCTTGCTGGTTGCCGGGTCCGTCCAGGTCGCCAGGCCGTAGGCGGTCCGCTGGTCGTTGATCTCGGCCTGGTCCTGGGAGAACACGGCCGGCGCGGCGGGGGCGGTGATGTCGGTCAGCGGGCCGCCGACGCGGTCGCGGTCGATGCGGTGGAAGCGCAGCCGGTCGTGGCCACGGTCGCTGGTGACGGCCAAGTCGCTCTGTCCCGAGGAAAGCCGCAGCCCGTGGACGAGGTCCACGTTGTTGAACCGGCCCGGGGCGTCCTCCTCGCCCGCGGCGGGGGGCGCGGCTATCGACTGCACCAGTCGCGCGTCCAGGTCGTAGACGCGTAGACCACCCTCCTTGGCCGTGGCGACGACGAGGCTGCGCCCCGGGGCCGCGTCGTCGCGCCAGATGGCGGGGTCGTCCGCGTCGGCGTTGCCGCCCGCGTCGTCGTCGTGCAGCACGGGCGTCTCCGCGCGGGGCGTGAGGGCCGGCAGCGGACCGCCGGAGACGCGGTGGCGGCCCTCGGCCTGAGCCGGCACGGCCAGGGCCGTCGCCGTGAGAGCCGTGATCACGGCCAGCACGGCCGGCCGGGCGATCGTAGAGCGAGTCACGCAGGCCTCCTCTGCAGGGGTGGCTGATCCTGCGAAAGAGTCATCCCCCTCCATGTCGGCACGGCATCCGCCGAGCAACCGGTGACCCCACACTCGCGTGCACACGAGATGAACGGCGTTTCGGCGGCGTACAGATGGGGCCTGGCCAAGCAGTCCGCGCGCAACTCGCCTATAGGCGCCTCCCGTTGCGGTTACCGAAGGACCGATCCCCGGACAGGCACGTGCCCTTGGGAGCCAGGTGGTGCGCACGGTCTTCACCAATCCGGATGTTGCGCTCGTAGAAGTACGGAGCGGGGGAGGACGGCTGCCTCCAGTACGAGGCGCGCGAGTCCTTGGCCGTGTCCCGGTCCGTCCAGGAGTGCTGGGGGAGTCGCTCGGCCTCCGGACGTCCCGTAACCCGTAACAAGACCCGTGGCTGCGTCGACGTGACCCCGGGGTGTGCGGTGGTCGGGTCAGCCGCCTTCGCCGGGAGTTGACGGAACGTGATGTCTGTTTCCCGCAAGCGTTGCAGCGCCGGGGTGAACACAGTGGATCAGCGGTGCCTTCCGGTGTCTCCGGAAGCCGGTCCGCGATCCGCTACCGCAAGAAGGAGTACCTCCGCATGCACCGCACGATCGAGCCGAAGGTTCTGTACTTCGGCACCCCCGTGGTCCTGGTGAGCACGCGCAACGAGGACGGCTCGGCGAACCTCGCGCCGATGTCGTCCGCCTGGTGGGTGGGGCAGTCGGGCATGCTCGGCCTGGACAGGACGTCCAGGACGACCGAGAACCTGGACCGCACCGGAGAGTGCGTGCTGAACCTGACCTCGTCCGCGCTGGCCGGCGCGGTCGACCGCCTGGCTCTGCTGACCGGTACCCCGGTCGTCCCCGAACACAAGATGCGCAAGGGCTACCGTTACGAGCCCGACAAGTTCGCCGCGGCCGGGCTGTCGCCCATGCCGTCCCAGGTGGTCGCTGCACCGCGGGTGGCCGAATCCCCCATCCAGCTCGAAGCCCGGGTGACCCGTACGCATCCCTTCGAGGACCAGGACTCCGGGCTCGTGGCTGTCGAAACCCGAGTCGTGCGGGTGCACGTCGAGGAGGAGCTCCTGGTGCCGGGAGGCCGGCACCACATCGACGCCGACCGGTGGGATCCGCTGATCATGAAGTTCTGCGAGTTCTACGGCAACGGCCAGAACCTGCGCCCCTCCCGACTCGCCACGGCCTGGGGAATCCCGGGACGGACCGGCGCGGTACGCGGCTGAGCCGCTCGGTGACTCGGTTCGTCGTGGCGGGGTGCTGCGGTGGTTGTTTTGATCGCCGGGGTTGGGTAGCGGCTCGCGTCTTGTTGAGGCGCGGGCCTGCACGGCGCAGGAGCACTCATGCAAGGAACGGTGCGGTCAGATTCGTGGTGAGTGCTGCCAGCCGGGCGCGGGCCTGCGAATCGTATGCCTGTGGGTGTGCGGGCTGGTCGTCGTATCGGTCGAAGTACTGTCCTGTGGTGCTCTCCAGGTTTGGGTCGGCGATGAGACGTAGCGTCGGCTGAGCACCGTCGTCGGGGTTTGTGGCGGGGGTGAAGCCGCTCCGCCGGACCATGGAGGTGTCCATCAGGTGTGCTGGGTGCAGTGCATTGACGGTGACCCGGTGGGGCGCCGACTCGGCGGCCAGGTCGAAGGTGGCCATGATCAGGGCTAGTTTGCTGCGGCAGTAGGCGTGCACTCCGTCGTAGTCCCGTTCCAGCATCACGTCGTCGAAACGGATGGGCGTCTGCCCAGCCGAGGCGACGTTGACCACCCGCGAGGGCGCCGAGGCGACCAGAAGCGGGAGGAGTCGGCGGGTGAGAACGTACGGCGCCAGGTGGTTGACGGCGAACCGCAGTTCGTGGCCCTGGCGGCTTGTCTGCCGAACGGTCGGGTCGGTGCCACCGCCCACGGCGGCGTTGTTGACCAGTACGTCGAGCCGCGGCTCGGCGGCGAGGACGGCGTCGGCCAGCGTGCTCACCTGCTCAAGGTCGGCCAGGTCGGCCCGGTAGGTACGCACCGAGACTTCCGGGGCCTGGGCCCGTATCTCGTCGGTGGCCGTTGCAAGCCGCTGCTGGTCGCGTCCGTGGAGCAGCAGTGTGGCGCCGCGGGCTGCCAGGAGCAGGGCGAGGCGGAGCCCCATCCCCTGGGTGGCCCCGGTCAGCAGGACCGTCTTTCCGCGCAGGTCGCCCGGAGTAGCTGCGTGTTCATGCATGCGTCCAGGGATATCAAGACCTTGATATATATTCCAGTCTTGATTCATCTCAAGGGTCGGTAAGCTGAGCGCATGGAGATGCCGCCGCAGGTCCGGCTCGGCCTGGACATCAAACGGGCCGAGCAGGCGCTGATGGCCGCCAAGAGCAGCGCCGTGCGCACGGCCGACCTGACCGTCGCTCAGTACGCCGCCCTGCTGGCCCTCGGCCAGCACCCCGGGATCTCCGCTGCCGCGCTGGCCCGCAACTGCTTGGTCACCCCGCAGGCCATGACCGGGGTGCTCAAGACACTGCAGGCACGCGGCCTTATCGAGCGGACGGTGCACCCCTGGCACCAGAGGGTCCTCGAGACCCGGCTCACCGAGGCCGGCCGGCGTGCCCTCACTGCCGCCGATACCGAGGCGGTGCGCATCGAACGCCGCCTTGCAGACGAGTTCACCGCCGAGGAACAAGACATTCTCCGCGCCCTGCTGGCCCGCTGCGTCCAGGCGATCGAGCGAGACCACTGAGCTCGCGATGCAGCGCCTCTGCATGGCCCTGCTTCGGATCATGTCGCGGGACGGAGGCTTCGGAGCCAGATGAGCGCGCCGCGTAAGGGGAGACCGGCCAGGTAGCTCTCGGGTGTCTCCTGGCCCGGCGGTTCACCAGGACGGGATTGCGGCGCGTGAGAACGAGGATCACCACGAGCACGCCGAGGGGAACGATCACGCGGTGGCCTTCTTCAGGCGTAGGAAGCAGGAAGCAGGAAGCAGGAAGCAGGACGCTGGACGGCGTGGATGCGGGAGGGCCGGGTCCGTGGGGGAGGGATGCATGGACCTTGGGTGACTGTTGAACGATCGAACAAGGGGCAAGGTGCTGTCGGTGCCGGCGACCGACCCGGAAGCAGGCTCTTGTCGGATCGTTCAACGATTGGTTAGGTTCGAAGGGTGATGGACCTCAACGCAGACCTCGGTGAAGGCTTCGGCCGCTGGACGCTGACCGACGACGACGCCCTCCTCTCCGTCGTCACCAGCGCCAACGTGGCCTGCGGTTTCCACGCCGGCGACCCGTCCGTGATGCGCCGAATCTGCGACCTCGCCGCCGAGCGCGGAGTGCGGATCGGGGCCCAGGTGTCCTACCGCGACCTGGCCGGTTTTGGGCGGCGCGCGATGGACGTGCCCCACGACGAGCTGGCGGCCGAGACGGCGTACCAGATCGGGGCGCTGCGCGTCTTCGCCGAGGCCGCCGGGGCTGAGGTGGCGTACGTCAAGCCGCACGGCGCCCTGTACAACCGCACCGTCCACGACGCCGGCCAGGCCGCCGCGGTGGTGGCGGGTGTGCGGCTGGCGGGCGGCGCGCTGCCCGTGCTCGGGCTCCCCGGCTCGCGGCTGCTCGCGGCCGCGGAGGAGGCCGGGCTCACCGCCGTACCGGAGGCCTTCGCGGACCGGGCCTACACCCCCGAGGGCACGCTCGTGTCGCGCCGTGAGGCGAACTCCCTCGTGACCGACGAGGACGCGGTGGTGCGGCGCGCGCTGGCGTTCGCGGTGCAGGGGGCGGTCGAAGCAGTGGACGGCAGCACCGTCGCGGTGGCCGCCCGCTCGCTGTGCGTGCACGGCGACACCCCGGGCGCGGCCCGGATCGCGGCGCGGGTCCGGGAGGCGCTCCGGACGGCCGGGGTCGAAGTCGGGGCGTTCGTATGACGGACAGCCTGCCCCTCCAGGTGCGCCCCGCCGGGCGCCGCGCGGTGCTGGTCGAACTGCCCGACGCCGAACGCGCCGGGGCCTTCCACACCGAACTGCTGCGGCGGCGCGCGGCGGGGACCCTGCCGCCGGTCGAGGAGATCGTGCCGGGCGCGCGGACCGTCCTCCTGGACGGTGTGGCGGACCCGGAGGGGCTGGCCCACCGGCTCACCGAATGGGACGTGCCTCCCCGGGTCACGGACGATGGGGGAGTGGTGCACATCCCCGTGCGCTACGACGGCCCCGACCTCGCCGACGTGGCCGCTCTGTGGGGGATCGGCACCGACGAGGTCGCCGCCCGGCACCGCTCGTACACCTACCGCGTCGCCTTCTGTGGCTTCGCGCCCGGCTTCGGCTACCTCACCGGACTGCCCGCCGAACTGCACGTGCCGCGCCGCGGGACACCCCGCACCCGGGTGCCGGCCGGCGCCGTCGCGCTCGCGGGCCCCTACAGCGCCGTGTACCCGCGCGCCACCCCCGGCGGCTGGCAGCTGATCGGCACCATGCCGGACCCGACCCCGCTGTGGGACCTCACACGGGAGCAGCCGGCGCTGCTCACCCCGGGGACCCGGGTGCGGTTCGTCACCACGGACGGCGGCGCATGAACGTCGAGCTCACCGTCGTGCGCTCCGGCGCGCTCACCACCGTGCAGGACGCGGGCCGGCGCGGTTACGCCCACCTGGGAGTCCCACGCTCCGGCGCCCTGGACGCGCCCGCGATGCGACTGGCCAACCGGCTGCTCGGCAACGACCCCGACGCGGCCGTCCTGGAGACCACGCTGAGCGGCTGCGCCGTGCGGCCCGACCGCGGCGTGACCGTCGTGGTCGGCGGCGCGCCCTGCCCGGTGACGGTCGACGGACGGCCGGTCGCCTGGGGAGCGCCGGTACACGTGCCCGCCGGCGCGGTGCTGAACGCGGGCGCGGTGACCGCGGGCGTGCGCTCGTATCTCGCCGTCGGCGGCGGCATCGCCGTGGACCCGGTGCTGGGCAGCCGCTCGACGGACCTGCTCTCCGGGCTCGGCCCGGCACCCCTGCGCGATGGCGACGTGCTCCCGCTGAGCGCCCCTGCCCGCCAGGCCGCGCTGCCCGGCACCGCGCCCTGGCCCGCGCCGCCCACCGAGCTGACCCTGCCGCTGCGGCTGGGACCCCGCGCCGACTGGTTCACCCCCGCGGCGCTGCGCTGTCTCACCACGGCGACGTACCGGGTCTCCCCGCACAGCAACCGCATCGGGCTGCGCACCGAAGGACCCGCGCTGGAACGCGAGGTGACCGGCGAGCTGCCCAGCGAGGGGGTGGTCCTCGGCGCGGTGCAGGTGCCCCCCGACGGCCGCCCGCTCGTGTTCCTGCACGACCACCCCACCACGGGCGGCTACCCGGTGATCGGCGTCGTCCCGGAAGCCGCCCTGGCGCAGGCGGCCCAGGCCGCCGTGGGCACGCCGGTGCGCTTCACAAGGGAGTGACGCTGCGGCCGGCACAGGTCTCGGGGGCCCAGGACGGCGCGTCGGGCACCTCGAACGTCCCGCGCCGGGGAAGGTCGTCCTACCGGCACGTTCTCCGCGCAAGGGTCACTCTTCCGCACCGGACTCCGCGTACGGGACGGTCCGCCGCCGTCCCCCGGAGAGTCGCGCTGCGCCCCGGCGAAGCCCGGTGCGGCGGGGGTGCGCTCGGACTGGCCCGGACAGGACACCACCACCATCGGGGCTGCGGTGGTCCTGACCGCAGTGCCCTGCCGCGGGCCGGCCGGGGCCCGTCCTGATCGCCCTTGCGGCCGTGGCTGCGTGGGACAGGCCCAGGGAACGGCTCGGGCGGCGCCCGCGCGGTGAGCGCGGGCGCCGCCCGGAGCGACGTCGAAGGCGAGGAAAGCGAAGGAGCTTGTATCAAAGGAGGATGAGAAGGAAGCCCCCTCATGGCCTCGCCATGGGCCACGCTAGCACTCAGCTTGGGATCAAGTCGCGCAGATTCTCGAGGGTGATGACCCGGGAGTCCGGGGGCAGCCCCTCGGGACGTTCGAGGCCGATGTATGTCACGGGCTCGTCCGGGACCCGCTGGCCGTCCCACAGGTCCACGGCAGTCGTGCGGTCGGACATCAGGTCGATCAGGTACCGCACTGTCAGGTACTCGCGTTCCGCGACGGCGCGCACCACCTTGGACACCGACACCTGGTTCTCCTCGACGCGGTTGGCCGAGGAGATGCCTCTCAGATACAGGTGCAGCCACTTCGCGCGCCACCGGCCGTCGTCCTCGCGCCGGAACGCCAGCGGCAGCGCCACCCGGCCCGCGCCGCGCAGCTCCGACTTCATCCGCACCGTGCGCGGCTCGAACGGCCGGCCCTTCTGCTCGCCGTCGCGCAGCATGAAACCGAAGAACGACTCCTCGACCTCGTCGAAGCTCTCGCCGGCGTAGATGTCGACTTGCGGAACGATGAAGGTGCTGCGGACCCGGTCCAGGGACAGGTTGATGAATTCCGAGGCCCCGTCGGGCGCCTCGGTGACATCGCCGGAGTGCACGCCTCCGACGGCCTTGAGCGACGTGTACGACAGCCACGAGTCGGTGCTGTAGTCGGCGTGGAGAAGCAGCGCCGACAGGTCGTAGTCGGTGCGGCGCTCGGCCTCCTTCCAGTACACGAAGAAGCGCAGCTGCTTGCCGGCGACCGCTGAGACCGAACCGCGCGGCAGCACGCCGAGTCCGCCCGCGGTCGCCCGGCCGCTGAGCGGGAGCGCCACATCGAGGACATCGGGGTCGAGCAGCAGCCGGCCCGGTGCCGGCAGTCTGCGGCGCATCTCGGCGTCGAGCGCGGCGATCAGGCGATCGCGGTCGGCGGCGGGGACCGGTGGCCGGGCGTCGGCGGCGACCCAGCCGCGGCCCCGGCGGTTGACGAAGATCCGGGATGCGCCGCTCGCCCGCTCCCGGTTCTGGAAGTGCTCACGGACCGAAAGCACGACCCGGCCGGAGACCTCGGGAGCGACTCGCACCGCGGCGGCCACCACTGCATCCCGTTCCTCCTGGCCGGCGGCGATACGCAGCAGGAGGTCCAGGGCGCGGAACAGCTTGCCGGGAGCGGACTCCAGCAGCCGCACCGCACCGAGCACGTCCGAGTCGTCGAGCAGCTTCCCGACACGGCTGTCGAAGGACCGTGCCTCCTTCTCGCCCCGCGCCACAGCGAACACATCGGCTGCGTGCGGCCAGCGCGGATACTCATGCGGGTGGAGTCGCTCACCGAGCCGTTTGAAGGGCTCACGGTGCGCGTGCACGTCGGCCAGCTTGCCGGGGTTCGCCGCGACCACGGCGTCGAGGCCTGCGAGCAGCGCGCGGCGGACCGGCCGTGGAAGGGCCCGGAACCGAGTCGGCTCGTGCAGGGTCACGTCGCCGCCCGACAGTGCGCAGGCCAGCCGCAGCACATCGGTGACGGTGTCCAGCAGAAGGTCCTGGCCGGCCAGGAGACGCGCCTCGTTGACGACCGCCCGGTTCTCCCTGACCGGGATCGACTCCGGCTGCGGTCCGAGCGCGCACCGGTCGGCGAGGGTCTTGAGGTCGCTCAGGTGCTCCTCGCCCAGTGGCGTCGTACTGCCTGCCAAGGTCAGATACAGATCCGTGAGTTCGTCGTCCAGGTCCCGCCCGAGGTGCAGGACGGTCACCCGGTCGCCCGCCGAGGCGATCAGCTCGTCCTGTGCCGCGAGCATCTCCTCGTAGGTGTGCTGGTAGCGGCCGTACGTGGGGAGGCTGAGCAGGTCCACCGCCCCGTGCGCCAGCTGCGTCAGTACGTTCTCCCGCGACGTGTCGTCGTCGAGCGCCTTGGCCACACACCGCATCCAGAACGCCTCGGTGTCCGGCACGTTCGCCGGGAAGTCGATGAAGTACGGGTTGTGCCGCACGTGGTCGCCCACCATCTCGCTGACGGTGCGCAGCGTCCGCTTGGCGGTGTGCACGACTGCGGCTTCGGACAGCCCGGACAACCGCTCCAGCAGCTCCGCCGAGAGCTTGAAGCCCACGGACGTCAGCGCTGCGTCGAACTGCCGTGCCGCGGTGGTGCCTTGACCGGCGGAGCCTTGGGGGGAGGGAATGCGGTGGGTGTGCCGGATGACCAATGCTTCGAGACCGTACGCCATTCGGGGATGATCGCAGAGTTGTACGAACCGGCGCACAGGAGTTTCCTCTACGCACTCGACGCCTGGCACGGCGTGGCCTTCCTGCCTCTGCGCAAGAAGAAGTGGGACTGGCGTATGACGGCGCTTGAAGCGAACCGGCGACGGGTGACGGCGCTCACCACCGGCCCCGGCAGCGGAACGTGGCGGCATGGATCACGTGGGATCCTGCGGCCGGATCCGGGCTGCCGGGACGGTGAGTCAATCGTCTTCGTTCGTCCTGCGCGCCGTGTGTTGTTGCTGCCCCTCGTCGCGGGTCTGCTGGAAGGCTTCCGAGATGGTCTGTGCGGCGCCGGACAGTGCTCCCTTGGTCTTGCCGCGGGCTCCGGATTCCATCATTTTGCCGGGAAGCTCGGTCAGTCCGGTCGGCTTGCGTGGGCCTGCTTCGAGATCGAGGCGGTTGCAGGCCTCGGCGAAGCGCAGGTAGGTGTCGACGCTGGCGACCACGACCCGTACGTCGATCTTCAGGATTTCGATGCCTACCAGGGAGACGCGAACGAAGGCGTCGATCACGAGCCCCCGGTCGAGTACGAGCTCGAGGACGTCGTAGAGGCCGCTGGAGCCTCCACCGCCTGCCTGCGTCGTCACGGTCATGATGATCAGCCCCTTGACTCTCTGCGTGCCCGTGGTGTCTGCCCGCGCTCCTGGCGGCTGATCGCGTCCCCTTGGGCTGGGGGCGCCATCACCGGCGCGGGTAACCCCACCCACCCGCTGCCAAACAGTCGACTCCCCTGCGCCTGCCCCGCGGCTCCGCCTCCGTAACAGCCCGGACCGGCAGGGCGCGGGGCGCCAGGTAGGTGCAGGTGGGGCGAGCGGGCGGGCGCGTGCGAGCGCGGCGACCTGCCGGTGGGCGACCGGCAGGTGCCGGGTCTTCGTTTGCGGGGCAGCGTGCCGCTGCCCCGGCGCACGGGTCGACGGCGTGAGGCGTCCGGTCGTTTCGCGGACGCGCTCACGCCGCCGGGGATGGCGGCCGGGATCTGTGCGCACGCCTCGAAGAGGCGGGCCGTGCGGGTGGACGCCTGCACGGTGTGCGGACCGCGGCGTCCCGGTGGCGGGCGGTCGCCGCACCGCCCGCCTCGGCCACCGCCCGCGGCGCGGAAGCCGAGGCGGCAGGCCACCAGCCGTCAACCGTGAGGCATACAAGCAGCGCAACACCGTCGAACGCCGCAAACTGCCTAGGCCGTCTCCGCCCCGGCGGAGGACGATGGCAGGCACAGAACTCCAGCGTGTGGACCACCGGCAACGTGCCGATGAGGCGGCGCCGGGTCGAGGGCCCGAACCTCCGACGGGTTCGGGTCCTCGACCCGGTCCGTGCACCTCCCCGCGTCACCTGCGGGGTTTCGGTGATCTCCCACCTCCCCGGCCGCCGCGGTGGGGTGCTTCACGCCCGCGACGCGGCCCGGTGTGTGGGCAGCCCGGCCAGGGTGGTCAGGACGGTGTCGTTGGCGTTCCGGTCGCCGACGGTGAGCCTGAGCCCCTCGCCGGGGTAGTGGCGTACCTGGACACCGGCGCCGGCGAGTGCCGCGGCGCCCTCGTCGACCGGATCGGGCGGGGCGAGCCAGACGGAGTTGGCGTGACCGTGAGGTACGCGCCAGCCGAGGGACACGAGTTCACCGCGGAGCCGTTCGCGCTCCGCGACGACGGTGTCCACGCGTAGCCGCAACTCGCTCTCGGCCTGCAGCGAGGCCTTCACCGCCGCCGTTGCCACCGCATTGATCCCGAAGGGCAGTTGCTGCCGGCGGATCCGCCCCACCAGGTCGACGGAGCCGAGGCCGTAGCCGATCCGCAGGGCGGCCAGGCCGTAGGCCTTGGAGAAGGTGCGCAGGACCAGGAGGTTGGGATGCGCGTCCAGGAGCGAGGGCGTATCCGGCAGGTCGGTGTCGCGGGCGAACTCGATGTACGCCTCGTCGAGGAGCACGGTGACGTGCCGGGGAACCTGACGCAGGAACGCCGACAGCGCGTCAGCGGCGACGAGGCTTCCGGTGGGATTGTGGGGATTGCACAGCACCACGACGCGGGTGCGGTGGTCGAGCGCCGCGAGCAGGGCCCCCAGGTCCTGGTGGCCGTCCGGCGACAGCGGTACGGGGACCGGCCGGGCGCCGGCCATGGCGGCCAGGAGCGGGTAGGCGTCGAACGTGCGCCAGGCGTACACCACCGTGTCGCCGGGCCGCACCACTGCCCGGAACAGTTGCAGGGCCACGCCGACGGATCCGCTGCCGACCGCGACGCGGTCGGAGGGCACCCGGCACCACGCCGCGATCCGTTCGGTGAGCTCGTCGGGGCGGAACTGCGGGTAGCGGTGGGCCTGTGCGACGGCCCGTTGCATCGCCTCGCGCACCGACGGCAGTGGGGGATACGGGCTTTCGTTCAGGGAAAGCCGGTGCAGGACGGGGATGTCCATGGCTCAGTCCAGTCCGCCGTGCCAGCGAACGGCGACGGCACCGGCGAAGTCGCCCGCGTGGGCGAATCCGCCGAGTACCATCAGCGCGCCGTCCTCCACCCGCCCGGAGCTGATCGCCCGGTCCAAGGTGACGGGGATCGCCGCCCCGAACAGGTTCCCGCACTCGTCGAAGGTGTTCAGATGCCGTTCCGGCGGCAGTTGCAGCGCTTCCCGCCAGTTGCGCAGGAAGGTGCGGTTGGGCTGGTTGGTGATGAGGACGTCGATGTCGGTGCTCTCCACGCCGAGCCGTAGGCACAGGTCCGTGATCACCTCGGGGACGAGGCGGTTCCCGCGTGCCAGGACCTTGGCGACACTGGCATCGGTGAACCCGATCCGCAGCTGGGACTCGCCCGGCTCCCAGTACTTGCGGCCGTCGTCGACCGCCACGGTCATGTCACCGGCGTACTCGCCTATGTGCCGGGTCTCCAGGTCGAGGACCGGCGACTGCGCCGACGTGGTCACGTACCCCACGCCGCACCCGTCGCCCGGGATCGCCGCCTGGGCGAGTTTGCGCACTTCGGACTGGGTGAACCACTGCCCGGCGGCGCTCTGCGCGTTGCATATCAGCGCGGTCCTCGCGTCGGTGCTGGTGAGGATCTGCCGGGCCAGCTTCACCATGTACACGAAGGATGCGCAGCCCGCGTTGGCCACGTCGACGAGCCACTCAGGGTTCAGGCCCAGCCGACGCGCCACCTCGGTGCCGGCGCCCACGAACGGCAGGTCCGGCAACTGGCTGTGCACCAACAGCACGTCGACACCGCGGATCTCGTCCCGGCCGTGCCGTTCGATCAGGGGTTGTACGGCGCGTTCGACCATGTCCGCGTTGGTCTCGTGCCTGGCCACGTGGTGCCGTAACGGCGGGACTTTGAACATGGGGTGGTTGCGGAGCTTGTCCTCGGCTCCGGGGAAGTCCGTGTAGAACTCCGCGGGGACCGGCTCGCCGGGCAGGTAGCTCGCGACGTCGGTGAGGCTGACCGTGGTCACCGCGCCACCGCCCTCGCCGGAGCCGAAACAACCGGCAGGCCGCGCCGGTGACGGTGTTCCAGGATGGCCTTGAGGTTGTGCATCTCCACGGTGTGCCCCGCGTAGAAGAGGTCCCAGTAGTCGCCCACCCAGGGCCGCTCCGGGCGGGGGGCCAGGTCGGGGCGCGGGTTGTCGTCGTAGTAGGGGTGCCGGCAGTTGGTCCAGGTGATGACCGAACCCGGCTTGTCGAGCACCAGCCGGGCCGGGACGACCCGCATCAGGTAGATCATCCACAGCGTCTCGCCCTGGTCCCAGGAGCAGTGGTAGTCCACGGTCATGGCCTCGGGGTTCGCGACCACCTTGCAGTAGATCCTGGTGTCGTCCTCCAGCCGGTCGTGGCCGACCCACAGCCCCGGTGTGCCGGTGGGCGCGAAGTCGCGCAGGCTGCAGGTCCACTCCTCCAGGTGGTGGCCCTGGCGCAGGTAGTCGTAGGCCTGCTCCGGGGGGCAATCGACGTACTCGTGGATGGTGCAGTACTGCCCGTACACCTGATGGTGGGGGTAGACCGCGTGAGTGAGCTCCATGCAGTGGGCGGTCAGTTCCTCCTTGCCGGCGTTCTCGATCCGGACCAGACCGGGGATGTCAGCCAACGTGGACGACTCCTCGCTCATCTGAACTCTCCTTGTTCTCGGCTGCTTGGGTGAAGGACTGGAACGGCAGGAACGGGGGGATCTCCCGTGGGTCACAGGCCACCGCGACGAACGCCGGGCCGTCGCCCGCATTGCCGCGCAGCAGCGCCGTGCGCAACTGCTCCGCGTCGGTGGCTCCCGTGACCTGCAGGGACGGGAAGGCGGCGGCCACGCCGGCGGCGAGGTCGGTGTGGGCGAACCGGTCGTGGTCGCGTACGCCGCCCTGGAAGATCTCCTCCCGCAGCGCGCACATGGCGTGTGCGTTGTTGTTGAAGATCACGAATGTCACGGGTGCGCCGTACTCCACGGCGGTGTGCACTTCCATCCCGTGCATGAAGAAGGAGCCGTCGCCCGCGAGAACGTAGGTGCGCCGGCCGGTGGCGAGCGCGGCGCCGATGCCGGCACCGAAGGTGTAGCCCATGCCGCCCATGCCGACCGCCACCACGAAGCGGCCCCGGCGCGGTGCCGGGAGGAGATGGACCGCGCTGGCTCCGGCGTTGCCGGCGTCCACGAAGACGTGTGCGTCCTGCGGGAGTGCCGCCTCCACCGCGGCGACGGCATCGGCATGGGCGACCGTTCGCTCCCGGGCCGGAAGGCGCGGGCCGGGCGCGGGGTTGGGAAGGGCGCCGGCGTGCGGAGGGCAGGGACGTGGGCGGGACGGCAGCCGGGCGGTCACGGCGCGCAGTGCGTCCCGTAGGTTCCCGCCCAGGGCGGTGCCCGCCACGAACGGCGGTTCGGGGCCGATGCAGACGACGTCCGTGGCGGCCAGGGCCCGGTCCAGGCCGCCGCTTGCCAGGAGCGGCAGCCGGGTACCGGCCAGCAGGCACACGTCGGCCCGCCGCAGACAGTCCTCGACGTTGGCGTGGCCCATCACCCCGGCCACGCCGGCGAATCGGGGATCGCGGTTGTCGAAGACGTCCTTGGCGTCCGGGGTGACCGCCACCCATGCCCCGAGGGACCGGGCCAGGTCCGCCAGATCCTCACGCGCGTCGTCGGCGGCGACGCCTTCACCGGCGATGACGAGGACGCGGCCGGCGCCGCGAAGGGCGTCCACCACGGCGTCGACGGCAGCCGTGTCGAGTCGGGCCGCGGATGCCGCCGGAGAACCGGCCGGGGATGCCTCAGCGTGGCCGCCCGTTGCCGGGGCCGCGTCGTGGGCGGGTGCCCGGATCAGCGCCTGCTGCACGTCCTTGGGCAGCAACAGCACGGCCGGCCCTCGTGGATGGGCCTGCGCCGCAGCGACTGCCCGGGGCAGCAACTGCGCGAGGGAGTCCGCGTCATGGACCCGGGCACAGAACCGGGAGACGGGTGCGAAGACCGCCCCGGCGTCGAAGGAGCCCGCCTTGCCGCTGGAGTCCTGGAAGGCGCCGTGCCCCTCCTGGCTGGTCGGCGGCTGACCCACCAGGGCCAGTACGGGCACCCGGGAGGCGTAGGCCTCCGCCAGACCCGGTACGAGGTTCATCGCCCCACCGCCCGAGGTGGCGGCAACCACGCCCAGGCGCCCGGTGGTGCGCGCGTATCCGTCGGCCATCGTGACGGCGGAGAATTCGTGTTTGGCGACGACGCAGCCGACGGCTCCGCCGCGGTGCACGGCGTCGTACAGGTCCTCGATGTTCGCGCCGCCGACGCCGAACACGTGGGTGACGCCGGCCCCGGCGAGCTCCGCGGCCAGATAGTCGACCAGGCGTACCGCTTCCGCCTCGCGTAATTGAGATGTCGTGCTGGTCATGCGGGGCTCCCCTCCCGCTCGTGGCGCCGGTCGACGAGGCCGGACGGTGAGATCACCTGAAAGCGGTGCCGATATTCCCCGGGGGTGAGTCCCAGGGTTCTTCCGAAGGAGCGGAAGAACGTCTCGGTGGTGGCGAACCCGCAGCGGCCGGCTATCTGGCTGGTCGTCAGGGCCGTGGTCTCCAGCAGTTCGCGGGCGCGGACGATACGCGACCGCTCGACGTACTGACCGGGTGTCGTGCCCACCTCGCGGCGGAAGACCCGGGCGAAGTTGCGCTGACTCATGTTGGCCTGCCGCGCGATCTCGGCCACGGACAGCGGGCCGTCCAGGTTGTCCAGGATCCACTCCTGCGCTGCCCGGATCGGCGGATGGTCGGCCAACTGGGCGTCGAGGACGGCGCTGTACTGGGACTGTCCTCCGTGCCGCTTGAGGAACAGCACCAGGAAGCGTGCCGTCTCCAGCGCGAGCGCGGACCCGTGATCGGCCTCCACCAGGGCCAGCGCCATGTCGATCCCGGTCGACACACCCGCTGAGGTCACGAAGGGACCGTCCCAGACGAAGATCGGTTCGGCGTCCACCGTCACATCCGGGTAGCGGCCCGCCATCGTCTCGCTGTACGCCCAGTGCGTGGTGGCGCGTCTGCCGTCGAGGAGGCCCGCCTCGGCCAGCAGGAAGGATCCGCCGCACACGGAGGCGACTCTGCGTGAACGGGCCGCTGCCCGGCCGATCCAGGACACGAGCGCCTGGTCCGCGAGCGCGTCGCTCAGACTCCATCCACCCGGCACGAGGAGCGTGTCGATCGGACCCTGCCCCGCCTCCAGCGGCGAGGCCTCCACCACCACCCCCGAACTCATGCGCACCAGTGGTGCGTCGGCGGAGACGAAGTCGGTCCGGTAGGGGACGCCCGAGGCACCCAGGAGCCGGTTCGCGGTATCGAACACTTCAATCGGTCCGGTGATGTCCAGGGCCATCGCACCCTCGTACACCACCACAACAACACGTCGCTCCAACACGGTCACAGCCTGTATCGGATCTCGCACTGGCTGCAATGACAGATTACTGACGCATCCGGCCAACGAGCGACGCGGAGCGGGCAGGTGGCGCGCTGGTCAGGCACTTCCTGTGCCGAGCCTCGGCGACGGGTGAGGCAGCTCACAGCAAGTCTCTTGTCACCGTTGCTCGTTCACGGCCCGACTACCGGTGTTCGTCGTGGTGGTGCCTCCCCGGCGGGGGAGCACGGACAGGCCGCCGACGCCCGTCCCCATGACCGGCGGCGGCCGCCCGCGGCGCGGCCTCCGGACCGAGGGGTGGCCGCAGTGGCCACCTCTGACCCACCGGGTTGGAGGTCACCCCGGAGATCATGCCGGCTACCGACGCCCGCCGGATCCGCCGCTTCGCCGAGCTGAGCGGAGCCGCCTTCCCCGGGGACCCGGCCCACCGCCTGGAGGCCGCCGCCCACGACCTGGAGCAGGGCCACCGCATCGGCGTCGAGTGCGCCACCGCGATGGCCGAACGTCTCCTCGCCGAGGGCGCGCCCGGCCTGCACTGCGTCACCCTCAACCGGTCCACGGCGACGCCCGCAACATACGGCCCCGGCGGCCGGCGCTGCCCGCCAACTGCTCTTCTCCGAACGCCACTTGTGGCGCGGCCCGCACCCCGCGGGCCGCGTCGCTGTCACACGGCGGCTTCGGTGTCGGGCATCCTGAGGACGCGCAGGAACGCCGTGGCCGCGGGGGTGCGGCTGTCCGGGCTCCAGATGACGTACTCGACGCGGGCCGGGGCGTCGATGACCTCGATGGTCGTGACACCGCTGAGCTGGGCCACGTACGCGGCGGGCAGCATCGCCACGCCGAGGCCTTGCCCGACCAGCCGCGCCAGGAAGTCCGCGTTCGTCACCTCGAACGCCACGTCACGGGTCAGGCCGGCGGCGGAGAAGGCCAGGTCGGACTGGGCGCGCCCGGCGGTCTTCGCGGGCAGGTCGACGAAGACCTCCGAGGACAGCCGGCGCAGGTCGATCGCCGGCTCGTCGGCCAGCGGGTGGTCGGGCGCAACGACGGCGACGAGCCGGTCACGGGCGAGTTCGCGGCAGCTGACCCCCTCGGGCCGCACCGTGGTGGGCAGACCCAGGAAGGCCACCTCGATGGCTCCCTGCTTGACCTGCTCGACAAGGTCGTCGCTCGCCCCAACCCGCAGGCTGATGCGCACCTGCGGATACCGCTGCCGGTAGTCGCGCAGCGCGCCCGGGATGTCGACGGCGGCGACGGACGGAATCAGCCCGACGCAGAGCCGCCCGCGGACCTCCCCGACGGCCGCGGCGACCTCGACGGCCGCGCGCTCGGCGGCCTCCAGACACTGGCGGGCCGCCGGCAGGAACGCCGCACCGGCCGGGGTGAGCCGCACCCGGCGCGTGGTGCGCTCGAACAGCTTTGCCCCCAACTCCTGCTCCAGGCGCGCGATCTGGCGGCTGAGGGCGGACTGGACGACCAGACAGTGCTCCGCGGCCCGGGTGAAGCTGTTCGTCTCGGCGACCGCGACCACGTAGCGCATCTGCTGCAGCTCCATGGCGATCTATCGTGCCAGAACATAAATGACATGACAAACATGTCTTGGACTCATTGACGAGGGCCGGTCCAGAATGTGAGCGTGCCACGTCCGGCACCCCAGGACCTTGCCATGACCCCGTATTTCTCTGGTTGACGGGTTCCGGACGGACGGCGGCAATTCCCCATTCACCCGGATCTGAATCCGACCGGAAGGACCGGCTTTCCCATGACCAGCACGCCATCCACCCAGCAGGCGAAGACCGTCGTCGACATGTGGGTCGACCCGCGCTGCCCGTGGGCGTGGATCACCTCCCGGTGGCTGCTGGAGGTGGAAAAGGTACGGCCCATCGAGACGCGTTTTCACATCATGAGCCTTTCCGTGCTCAACCAGGGCCGGGAAGTGCCGGAGAAGTACCGGCAGGGCATGGTCGACGGCTGGGGCCCGGTGCGCGTGTGCATCGCCGCCGAGGACCGGTACGGCACGGACGTGCTGCGCGCCCTCTACAACGCCATGGGCGCCCTCATCCACCTCAAGCAGGCGGGTCTGAAGCGGGACATGATGGTCGCCGCGCTCGCCGAGGCCGGGCTGCCGGAGGACCTGGTCGAGGTGGCCGACACCACCGACTACGACGAGGCGCTGCGCGCCGGCCACCACGCCGGCATGGACGCCGTCGGCACCGAGGTCGGCACCCCCGTCATCCGCGTGCCCGGCCCCGACGGCGAACTCATCGCGTTCTTCGGCCCGGTCATCTCGCCCGCGCCGCGCGGTGAGGCGGCCGGCCGGCTGTGGGACGGCGTGCTCGCCCTCGCGGGTACCGACGGATTCTTCGAACTGAAGCGCTCGCGCACGCGAGATGCCATTTTCGACTAGGCATCGCCGCGGCCTTCTGTGCTCAGGAAACGGTGACGTGAACACAATTTTTCTGCCTGGCTCCCGCTGTTTCGGCGTCAGGTGTCTCGCTGCGGAGGACGGTGCGCCATGAACAGTGGCCGGCAACTCCTCACCTCGGGTGTGACGGCGCTGGCGCCGGCGATCTGGGGAAGCACGTATCTGGCGACGACCGAATGGCTGCCGCCGGACCGGCCCCTGCTCGCCACGACCATGCGGGCACTTCCCTCGGGTCTCATTCTGCTGCTCATTTCCCGGGTGCTGCCCAAGGGCCAGTGGCTGTGGCGTTCCCTGGTGCTCGGGACGCTCAACATCGGCGCGTTCAACCTGCTGCTGTTCGTCGCCGCCTACCGTCTGCCGGGCGGTGTTGCGGCGATGCTCATGTCGGTGCAGCCGATGATCGTGCTGGTCCTGGCTGCGCTGCTGATCGGCGACAAGATCCGCCTGGTGCACGCGCCGGCCTGCGCGCTCGGCGCGGCCGGAGTCGTCCTGCTGGTGTTCAAGGGATCCACGGCGCTGGACACGGTCGGTGTGGCCGCCGGCCTCGGCGGTGCGGCCTGCATGGCCACCGGCATCACGTTCACCAAACGCTGGGGGCGCCCAAAGGGAGTGGGGCTGCTGCCCTTCACCGGCTGGCAGCTGCTGGCCGGCGGGCTGGTGTCGCTGCCCTTCACCGTCGCCGTCGAAGGGCTGCCCGGTTCCCTGACCGGGACCAACATCTTCGGGTTCGCCTACCTCATCGTCCTCGGCGCGGTCATCAGTTACGCGCTGTGGTTCCGCGGCATCGAGGAACTGCCCGCCTTGGCCGTCTCCTTCCTGGCCCTCGTCAGCCCCGTCGTCGCGACCATCCTCGGCTTCGTCTTCGAGAACGAAAAGTTCTCCGCGCTGCAGATCGTCGGCATCCTCGTGATCCTCGTCGCCGTGATGCTCGCGCAGCCCCGGCCGGCCAAGCCGCAGAGCCCGCCACCCGGGACCGGGCCCACCGGTGAGGAACCCGCGGTGCTCGCGCCCAAGCCCGCCGCGGGCCGGGGCGGAACGCGTTCCTGACGTCCCTCTTGAGCCGCCGTTTCAGTTGGCGTGATCTTGCGGCGGTCTGGGGTGATGACTGCTGCGTTTGTCGAGCGGATGGCGCCGGAAGGGTTGTGGACGTTGTTCCAGCGGGTGGTGCCGCCGGCACCGGTTCGCCCGCAAGGCGGAGGGCAACGCCGGCGAGGGGACCGCGAGGTGCTGGCCGAGATCGTTTTCGTGGCCACGTCGGGCTGCACCTGGAATCAACTCCCGCCGGGCTTCAGGGCAGTCTCCAGCCGGGCCAGGTGACCGGCAAGAGCTCGGCCCAGACCCTGGCCTCGGTCCAACGGTGAACCGCCGGTAGGCGGTCACCCCGGACAGGCCGAGGCCGACGGTGACCGCCTCGCCCCCTACGTCCGTCACCGCCTTGAGGAACAACACCGCGCCACCGCCGCGTTCCTCACCCCGTCACGCCCCGCAGCCCGCCGAGTGAAACGCGCCCTGCCCGACACCGACACCGGCAAGGCCGCCATCGACACCGTCCTCGCGGAGGCCGCCGCTCGCGGACGGCGCCCCACCGTGACCGCGATCGAGCGGCGTCTCGGCATCCCGCACGCCACCTTTCCACCCGCACTACGCCAACCTGATCGACGAGCACTTCCGGCCCCGCCTCCCGAAGCCTGCCCAACCCGCAACCGGCGCCATGCGTAGATCGCCGATGGGCTGCGAAAGCTGATGGAGATGGCGATCAGCTCATTGCGTCGAGGACGGCGATGATGTCGGCCGGTTCCGCGCGGGTGGTGTAGTCCGTGGTGACGAAGGCCCAGCGGATCGCTCCGTCTCGGTCGATGACGTAGGTCGCGGGCAGCGGGAGCGTACGCGGATGGCCGTCATTGACGCGCTGGAGGTCGAAACCGAGCTTGTCGTAAACGGCTGAAAGGTCGTCGGGGAGGTCGAAGGCGAGACCGTACTGCTTGGCGGTGCCGGAGCCGACATCACTGAGGACCTCGAAGGCGAGGCCATGCTTCTCGGTCAGCGTGAGGGACTCGTCGGGGATCTGGGGGGAGACGGCCACCAGGCGGGCGCCGCGGGCGGTGATGGCCTCGTGGTGCTGCTGGAGTGAGCGCAGCGCGATGTTGCAGTAGGGGCACCACGCGCCGCGGTAGAAGGTCAGCACGACCGGGCCGTCAGCCAGCAGGTCGTCCAGGGCCAGGGTCTGGCCGGTCGCGGTGGGGAGGTTGAAGCGAGGGGCCTGCGCACCGACGGTCAGGGCGCTGTCGACCTGGCCGGAGTCGGCGAGTTTCTGGCCGGCCCGCTGCATGATCTGCCGGATCTCGGCGGGGATCTGCTGCTGACGTGCTTCGTAGAAGGTGCGCAGTTCGGCGTTCAGGGTGGTCATGGCGCTTCGTTTCTCCTGGCTGACGGCTGGAGCGGGGCATATCTTGAAATGCTCGTTCCAAGATAGGGGTATGAGGAGTCCCGCGCCAGCCGTGCGGAGATGTCGAAGGGTCAGAGGCTGGTGAAGGGGCGGTGGTCGGTCAGCGCGAGGGTGCGGACGAAGGCGGCGAGGTGGACCGTGCGGCGGGCGAGGAAGCGGCGGAGGCGGGGTGTGCGCGAGCCGTAGGCGACGGCCCAGAGGGCGGGTATGCGATTCATGGGGGCATGGTCGCGGCGATCGGCGCCACCACGGGTGGATCGTGGACGAACCTGGATGCCCTGGCGTAGGTGGGCGGCCTGTCCTGCTCTGTACCCGTCAGCACCTTTGCGGGGTGGTGAACGGGGAGTATCTTGGAATCCTTATTTCAGGATGGCGGGGTGAAACGTGCCGGATATCAAGCACTTCGACCCGGATGTCACCCTGGAGACCGTGGTGCGGCTGTTCTGGCGGCAGGGCGTCGCTTCGACCGGGATCCAGGACGTGGTGACCGCGACCGGGCTCAACCGCTCCAGCCTGTACGCGACCTTCGGCGGCAAGCAGGAGCTCTACTTCGCCGCGCTGCGCCGGTACCTGGAGCAGCGGTCCCAGCCGATGTTCCGGCGCCTGGCCGAGGACGAGCGGGGTCTGCCGGCCGTCTCCGAGTTCTTCGCCGGCCTGATCGAGGCGCGCTGCTCGGGTGAGTACGCCCAGTGGGGCTGCATGGTCTCCAACGCGCATGCCGGGGTCGAGAACAGTGATCCGAAGGTGCGCGGCGTCCTGGACCAGCACCACCGGGAGCTGCGCGAGGCGATGTACGCAGCACTGGTCACCGCCGAGCGCCAGGATCAGCTGGCCCCCGGGGCCGATCCCGGTGCTTCCGCGGATCTGCTGGCGTTGCTCGCCTACGGGGTCAACTTGCGTTCGCGTGCCGGTGCCGACGCCGCGTCTTTGCGAAAGACGGTGGCCGCCGCCCTGGACTCGCTCGGCAGCAGGGCGGCGGCGTAGGCATCTGTCGATCGGGCTCTCAACTGGGGTTGGGGGCAGGTGAAGTGCCCGGACGGAGGGTGGCAGCTGACATGGCTTCGGTTTCTGCCGTATCCGCGGTGTAGTCCCCCGGGGCTGTGGCGTCGATGCCCTCGGGGGCGTTGGCCGCCTTCAGGACGAAGGTGAGGACCACCGTCACGGCCACGTTGAACACGAACGCCGTCAGGCCGATGTAGCCGGACTGGCCGATCCCCGGGATCTCCTTCGCCGAGCCGCCGAAGTGCTCCTGCGTGGGCGAGGCGACACCGTAGGCGGCAAGGGTGCCGTAGATCATGCCGACCGCCCAGCCGACGAGCAGGGCCCAGCGGTGGAACCAGCGGGTGAACAGGCCGCCGACCAGGGCCGGGAAGGTCTGCAGGATCCAGATGCCGCCCAGCAGCTGGAAGTTGATGGCGACCGTCTTGTCCATGGTGAGGACGAAGACCAGCGCACCTACCTTCACCAGCAGGGACACGAGCTTGGAGACCTTGGTCTCCTGCTGGGGCGCGGCGTCGGGCCTGATGAAGTCCTTGTAGATGTTGCGGGTGAACAGGTTCGCGGCCGCGATCGACATGATGGCCGCCGGGACGAGTGCGCCGATGCCGATGGCCGCGAAGGCCACGCCCGCGAACCAGCTCGGGAACATGTCCTCGAACAGCTGCGGGATCGCCAACTGGCCGTTGGTGACCTTGACGCCGGCCGCGATCGCCATGAAACCGAGCAGCGCCAAGAGGCCGAGCATCAGGGTATAGAGGGGCATCACCGTGGTACTGCGGCGGATCACCTCGCGGCTGCGGGACGAGAGCGTCGCCGTGATCGAGTGCGGGTACATGAACATGGCCATCGCGGAGCCGAGCGCCAGCGTGGCGTACGTCCACCGCCCCTGTGCGGGTGGAAGCAGACCGCCGGCACCGGCTGCCGCGTACTTCTCGCTCGCCTGAGCGAAGACGTGGTCGAACCCGCCCAGCTTGATCGGAATGTAGATGATCGCGACGACGATGACGACGTAGATCAGCGTGTCCTTCACGAAGGCGATCACGGCTGGGGCGCGCAGGCCCGAGGAGTAGGTGTACGCCGCCAGCACACCGAACGCGATCAGGAGGGGAAGGTCCTTGATGAACCAGTTGGTGTTCTCACCGCCGCCGACGCCCAGCACGTCGAGAACAGCCTGGATACCCACCAACTGCAGCGCGATGTACGGCATCGTCGCCAGGATGCCGGTGAAGGCCACGGCGAGCGACAGTCCCTTCGAGCCGAAGCGGCCACGGACGAAGTCGGCTGTGGTGACGTACCCATGGCGGTGGCACACCGACCACAGGCGGGGCAGGAAGGTGAAGATCAGCGGGTAGACGAGGATCGTGTACGGCACGGCGAAGAAGCCGGCCGCGCCCGCTGCGTAGATGGCCGCAGGTACGGCGACGAAGGTGTAGGCGGTGTAGACGTCGCCGCCGAGCAGGAACCAGGTGATCCAGGTACCGAACGACCGGCCGCCCAGGCCCCATTCGTCCAGGGTGTGCTCGTTGCCGGGCTTGCGCCAGCGGGCGGCGAGGAAGCCCATGACCGTGACGGCCAGGAAGAACAGGGCGAAGACGGCAAGGGCAACAGCGTTGACACCGCCGGTCATGTCCGCGTTCCTCCCTTGCCTGGCGGGGGTGTTGTCGCCGCGGCCTGGGCGGCAACGGTCTCGCTGCTGACCAGGTCGTCGAGTTCGGCGTCCAACGCGATGATGACCTCTGGAGTCGGGGTGGCGGCCTGCGGAGTGCTCCCGCGGACGGCGACGGCCAGTCCCGCCAAAGCCATGGGCAGCGCCACGAACACCGCGGCGGTGCGGATGCCTCCCGGCGCCGAGAGGACCAGGGCGATCAGGGGCGGGCCGAAGGCTCCGCCGGACTTGCCGACGGCCGCGGCCCACCCGCCGGCGGTACCGCGGATGGCCAGGGGGTAGATCTCGGCCGTGTACGGGCCGATGAGCGCGATCACACCGGCGGTGCCGGCGAACAGCAGCATCACGGTGGCCAGCAGGAGGGGCCTGCTGCCGTCCATGCCGACGACTGCCAACGTCAGGAGGGCCACCACGGTGAGGGCCGCGTAGACGACCATCGTGCCCCTGGCCGACCAGCGCATGTACAGCCATGCGCCGACCGCGCAGGTGGGGATCGCCAGCAGCGACGAGAGGAACAGCAGGGTGGCGGCAGACATGCCGTGCCCGCCAGAGGATTCCAGCTGGCTGGGCAGGAAGGTGATGAAGCCCCAGTAGACCAGTCCCCAGGCCAGTGCGTAGGCGCTGACGACCAGCGTCTTGGCCGTCTGCGGGCGCTTGAACAGGGCCGAGGCGGGGACCTGCTTCGCTCGTGTCTGCCGGGCGGTGAACGCGGCTGATTCGGGGATCCAGCGGTTCAGTGCGATCAGGACCAGGACCAGGGGGAGCTGGGCGAACCACGTCACACGCCAGCCGGCCAGGGGAATGAGGATCGCGGCCAGACCGGAGGCGGCCATGTAGCCGCCGGTGGTGGTCAGCCCGGCCTGAAGGACCATGATGGCCGCGCGTCGGCCGGGCGGCAGGCTCTCGGTCATCAGGGCGTAGACGACCGGCAGCATGCCGCCGGCCGCCATGCCCATCAGGGCGCACATGACGAGGGTGCCGCCGAAGGTCGGCATGGCGCCGCACACCGTGGTGCCGAGGAAGAGCAGAGAGGCGATGAGGATGGTGGCCCGGCGGCCGATGCGGTCCGCCGCACGGCCCCAGACGAGCGATCCGAGCACGGTGCCGGTCAGCGCAACCGTGGGCAGCCACGAGACGTCAGCCGCGCTGAGACCGTATTCGTCGCGCAGGCCGGGCGCGATGAATGCCAGAGTGGCGGGCTTCATCTGGTCCACCATGAGGGCGAAGCTCAAGATGGCGATGAGGCGGCGCCGGCTCGCCGTGGTCATCGGGGCCGGAGCGGCAGCAACGGAACCTGCTGTGCGCGGCTGCACGACCGCGATGCCGGAGAGCACCACGCCGACGACGATGGCGGCCATGGCCGCCCACATCATGGCCGGTGACATGTCCATCATGGACATGTGGAAGTGCATGGATGCGGAATCGATGAACATCCACAGGTGCTCGACGACGCCGGCGCAGGTGAGGGCGACACCGGACCAGAACAGTAACGGCCGGGGTATCAACGAAGCGGGTGGCGCGGACAAGGTCAACTCCTCGCGGAAAGCCGGGCGTCGGGGTCTTCAATGGCGCGGACGGGCGCGGTGGCACGCTGCTCGGCCGACGGGCGGTCCTTGAGGCCGAGTACGTCGGGCCAGCGCGGGTCGTCGGGGGCGACGACGAGGTGGCGGGCGTACCAGCTGTCGAAGAAGGACAGGACGAACAGCGGCAGCAGGGTCCAGATCGCCACCTGCTCCAGCGGCCCGTTGCCGGTCAGCGCGGCGATGATGACCACCACGAACACGTTGGGGTAGGTCATGGCGGTGTAGTCGTCGAGCGTCTGGACGTGGCGGCGCCGCTTGAGCAGCGTGGCGACCAAGCGCAGTCCGACGGCGATGCCCGCGGCGGTCGGCGCGTAACCGGTGAAGCCGTCCAGGTCGAGCTTGAGGCAGACCAGCACGATGAACGCGCTCAGCAGCAGCACCGCCACGTACCCGTTACGTTCGCCGTACTTGGCCGTACGGATGGGCGAGCGTTCCCGCAGACGTTTGACCAGGACGTAGACCGCGGTGACGACGCCGGTCGAGGTGGCGGCGCTGATGGCGATCGCCGGGGCGACGTCCTCGTGCAGGGTCAGGGCGAGGACCGCCGAGAACGACAGGGTCGCGGCCAGTGAGGAGAGCAGGACCTGCGCGAACGTCGGCATGATCATCCCGCCGAGGCAGCGGCTGACGGTCATCGCCACCACGGAGCTGGGCGTGGCGAGGAACACCGCGGCGATCGCCGCCGTACTCGTACTGCCCGCATCGGACCAGCGCACCAGAGCCGCATAAGCCATCGGCAAGGCGAGGTAGCGCAGGGCGACGGACCTCAGCGTGCCGCGGTCGGTCACAAAGGCTCGCGCGTTCTCCAGTTCGATACGGCACATGGTGATGACGCTGGCCAGCACCAGGAGCAGAAGCAGCACATAGGGCGAGGTGGAGATCCGCGCTCCCGCCAGATTGGCGAGCAGGCCCGCGGCCAGGCCGGCGCAGAAGACCACGGGATGGTTGACGACGATCCAGTCGTAGACCATGTTCATGGTCTTGTTCTCGTTCTTGACGTAGCTGTGGATCCGGTCGCCCTGCAGCATCTGGGAGTTGGGCAGCCGCAGGTCGTACGACTCGTCGACCGGGCGGTCCAGAATGAACCGGCAGATCAGCTCCACGACGTACTTGTGCGAGACCACGCACACCGTGTCGCCGCGCCGCAGCGCGGGCAGCAGCTCCTGCTCGTAGAAGGCGTGCACGCGGTCCTTGAACTGCTGGAACGTCTCGCCGCCGTGCATGGTCGGGCTGTCGGCGTTCATGGCCCGCTCGTACTCGGCGATGCCGTGGCGGCGCTGGAGAATGGACTTGCTCTCCAGCGTGTAGCTGCCGAAGTCGCGCTCCATGAGGCGCTCGTCGACCACAACCTCGGGGACGTCCGCCTCATGGGCGTCGAAACGGAAGATGGTGTCGGCGGTTTCATAGGCGCGGGTCAGCGGGGAGACGTAGACGCGGTCGAAGTGCCGGCCGCGGTGGCGCCCCGCGACCTTCTCGGCCTGGATCCGGCCGAGGAAGGTCAGGGGTGCGTCGCGCTGCCCGGCGATGCGGTGGACGGAATTGCAGGTCGATTCGCCGTGCCGGACCATGAACAGCCGGCTCAGCAGCTCCTGCTCGTCGTGCTCTGCCATCACGACCCCTTCTTCGGGGCGTGCTTGACCTGCCCGGCGTACTGGGAGTCCCAGCCCGCCAGCTTGGTGATGTCGCACAAACTGTGCACCGCGTGCTTCTGCACGAGCGTGGCCAGCAGGGACACGGTCCGCCTCGCCTGCTGGGTGGTGAGGCCGAACTCGCGGGACAGGGCGACGCCGAAGTCGGCCAGGTCGTCGTCCAGGATGGTGCGGTACTTGCGGCGCTCGGTGCGGTCCTGGGCCTGGAGGTAGTTGACCGCGTTGGGGTAGGCGTTGTCCTTCGCGTAGCTCTGCAGGCGTTCGCGCAAGCGGGTGGCGTGCGGATCCTCGGTGGCGAGGTCGGCGGCGATCCAGTCGCTGATGCGGATCAGGCAGTGGTGGACGCCGTCGGGGATGTCCATCTGCTCCTCGTCGCTGGCCGATTCGAGGCGGCGCAGGACCTCCATCGCCGTGTCGAAGCACTGGTTGCGCAGGGTGCCGATGCTGAACACGAACGCGCCGAGCCGGCCTCGGCGGGTGGTCTCGTCGCCCTGGCGCATCGGACCGACGCCGAACAGGCCGGCCGCCGCCTCGCCGTCGGACGCGATCAGTTGTCCGTGTGGGCCGACCTCGATGCCGCGGTGGGTCTTGGTCTGCGGCTGCGCATAGCCGTGTCCGTTGACCAGGGCGTGCCACAGGGGGTGGTCGGCGCGCTCGTAATCGGTCTTGTTGCCCAGGCAGTTGACGACCCGGTCGACGACGATGTCCGGCTGGTCGGCGAAGACCACCCGGATCTTCGTGCCGTCCTCGACCGGGCGCATGTCCTGGATGCCGGCGGACAGAGCCTCGACGGTCTTCGGCGCTCCGTGGTATCCGCGCATGCGGCTGCGCACGACGCCGCCGATCTCCCGCACGGTGCTGGTGCGGTTGGTGACGATCAGGCTCTTGTACCGGTCGAGCAGCATCCGCACGTCGCGGGCGTCCATGCGGGAGATCAGCTCGATGACGTACGGCTCCCACGCCTTCATGACCCGCTCGGGGAAGACGGCCTCGAGCGCGCTGCCCGGCTCTACACCGTGCTCGGCCCGCAGGTGGGCGTACTCCGCCTTGATCCCCTCCACCACCGCTTCGGGGGTGAGCTTCTCGGCGTCGAGGAAGGGCGGCCGGCGGGCCTGCCAGATGTCGTGCTCGTGGTCGACGGGGTAGGTGCCGTGCATGTGCCCGCCGCGCGAGCAGATCAGGATCTGCCCCCGGTGGCCTGCATGGATGAGGGAGATCACCGTGTCAAAGGCCGACAGCGCGGAGCCCGTGACGAGGACGCTCTCCTCGGGGCCGACCTCCTGGAACCAGTCCTGGGCACCGGGGGCGTAGGGGTCGGCGAGGAAGCGGTCGCAGTCCTTGATGCGGTGGTAGAAGGGCGCCTGCACCGGCGAGAGGTGACCGGTCGCCAGGATCACCTGGTCCGAGAACAGGTCGTGCACCCCGCCCTGGGCCGAGAAATCGGCGTACTTGACGACGTAGCCGCCACCCTGGCCACGGACGTCGATGACCTCACCGGTGAGCTCGCGCAGGGTCACCTCGGCGTGGGCGTCGGCGGCCGCGTCGCGTAGCTGCTCGGCCAGGTACTGCCGGAAGATCCGCCGCGGCACGACGCAGGCCACGCCGAAGGTGTGGTACTGCCACTTCTGCGGCCAATCCGAGCGATCCGCCTCCTCGTTGGCCCACTCCAGGAAGTCCTCCGGACGCTCGCGGCGCAGGGTGATGCGGCCGGCCTGGATGTTGAGCATGTGCTCCCAGTTGGTGGACGCCCAGCCGAAGGCGATACCTCCGTAGCGGTAGCCCTCCTCCCGCTCTATCAGGCATATCTCCAGTGGCATGTCGGCGAAGTGGAGCAGCCGGATGGCGCTGAGCGTGCCGGAGAAGCCCGCGCCGACGATCGTGACGCGCCGCGTGCCCGGGTCCGCGCCGCCCATGGGATCGTGCTGCAAGCTGCTCGCCTGCATCGCCATGTCCGCTACGCCGCGGTCCTGGCTCGGGCTGTCCTGCATCGCGGGGTTCCGCATTTCCACGGTCTTGTCTCCTTCGGTGGGGGAAGCGTCAGCGCCACTCGTGGGTGAAGCGGACCGTTATGGCGCCACGGATCGAGTTGTGGACGATGCAGCCCCGCTCGGCCTTGAGCAGGGGCTTGGAGATCAGGTCCTCAAGGGCGGCGGGCGCCGACACCTGCACGGTGATTTCGGAGAACCGGGTCGGCGCGCTCACGAGGCGTCCGTCGACCTGGAAGCTGATCTCGGAGGCGTCGGCCTGCGGGTCCTCGGCCTTCAGGGCCGCGAGGAAGGTGCTCACGTAGCAACCGCCAAGCGCCAGCAGCAGTAGCTCTCCGCCCATGGGACCGGCGTCGGTGCCCTCTTTCTCCTTGGGCCGGTCGATGGTGAGCGTGTGGCCTCTGGCCTGGCCCACGACGACGCTGCCGCCGACGGGGCGCAGGGAAACACCGATTTCGGGCATGGTGATGCACGGACTCCTGTCCTGGAACCGGGGCACAGAGGCTCGCCGTCAGGGGGCGAGTGGGATTCCTGGGGTGCCGGTGAGCGGGGACGGCCCTCAGCATCAGGACGGAATGCGGGCTTCCGGAGCGATCGTGGATGATCCTGGATGCGCTGCGTGGTCGGAGGTCACCCTCGGATACCGCTTGACAGTCGAGACCCCGTGTCGTCTAACTTGAAACGACCATTCCAGGTTGTTCGTGGCCCAGGTGTCCCATGGGGGAGGATGTTCGTGCCGCAGGTGTTGGATCCGGCAAAAGCCCGCACCATAGACGAATTCATCGCGGAACTGAGACTGCTGAAGGCGTGGGCGGGCAACCCGTCAATCACCGAGCTCACACGGCGCATCCACCGGGACTGGCAGCGGGCAGGACGCCCGCGCGGCGAGTGGCCGGCGCGCTCCACGGTGGGCAACTGCTTCCAGATGGGCCGCCGCCGCCCCAACGCCGACCTGCTGCTGGCCGTGGTGCAGGCACTCGTCGGCTCCGACGAAGCCATCGTCTCCGGCTGGCGCCAGTCGCTACGTGCCGTGCTCGGTGAAGCCGAGGCAGCCGCACGCGTCAGCGCCTACGACCGGCTACCTGCGGGACCTTCCGCATTCGTCGGCAGAACCGGTCTGGCGGCCGAGGCGGAGGCACTGCTGACCTGCGACGGGCAGACGCCGACGCTGGCGCTGGAGGGCATGGCGGGTGTGGGCAAGACGTCGTTCGCCCTGCATGTCGCACATCGGCTTCTCGCCGGGGAACGCACCGACACACCGGTCCTGTTCGCGAACCTGCGAGGCTCCGCTGCGCAGGGCCCAGGCGCCGACCCTGCCGCCGTACTGGAGACCTTCCTGCGGCTGCTCGGTATTACCGGCGACCGCATCCCGTACGACCTCGACGCGCGAGCAGCCTTGTACCGCCAACTCCTGGCCGGAAGGGGCGCACTGATCGTCCTGGACGACGCGGCCGACACGGAACAGGTGCGGCCCCTTCTGCCCGGGATCTCAGGATGCCGCACGCTGATCACCAGCCGGCGCGCCCTGAACGGCCTCGCTGAAGCCGCTCGGCTGCCGGTACCGCCGCTGGCCCCGGACGACTCCGTCGAACTGCTGCGGGCAGCGGCCGGAGCCGAACGCGTCGCCTCGGACCTCCCGGCGGTCCAGCAGATCGCCGGCTTACTAGGCCACCTCCCGCTCGCACTGTCGGCCATCGGTCGCCACATGCGCGACCATCCCGCCTGGGCACTCGGCGACTATTACCGCGAGCCTCTGATCACCCTGGCCCTTGAGGACGGCGTGCGCACTGCACTGGCCGCCTCCGACGCACGGTTGTCGCAGGGCGCACGGCGACTCCTGCGCCTGCTGGCCCTCCATCCGCCGACAGAGGTGGAGATCGCAGGAGCGGCCGCTCTCCTGGGCGAACCGTCCGCTGCCGCCGAACACCACCTTGCCGCTCTGGCGGCAGAGCACTTGATCGAACGCACCGCACCCCACCGCTTCCGGGTTCATCCGCTCACCCACGCCTACGCGGAGGAACGTCTCTGCATCGACGAACCTGCGACCCGCATTCGCCAGGCCCTGACCCGCCTGTCGGAACATGGCCACAGCTGGGGTGCCGACATACGACTCGAGACTCGAACCATCCGCGGACTCCGTTTGCCCGTACCCCGGCAGCACGCTGCAGCAGACAGAGAGAGGAACAGCCCGCTGCCGCAACCGCGCACGGGACGCGTACTCGCAGCCTGAGGGGGCTACGACGTCCGGCATCCGCGCACGGACGCAAGGAGGAGAGGAGCATGCCCGCCGACCAGCACCAGGTCCTCGTCTTCGACGTCAACGAGACACTCAGTGAACAAGCACCGTTGCAGTACTAAAGGGGGTCAACTCGCCTCGGACAGCGGGGAAGTCACCCGTCTCAGCGGCCCTCCGCCGGCGAGGGGTGGAGCACTGGGTGATGCCCAAACGGCGCCCGCAGACGGCCGTTCTCACGTTTTGTGTTCTATGCCACACGGTCCGTGGTGATCGCGCCGAGCTCACCCTCGGTGTCCTGACTCCCACCCGCCCCGATCCACAGTTTCCGCTGGTGGCAAAGGACTTACGAGAGCACAGACGACTCCGCCAGCACCGGTCGGATCACGCCAACACGCGCGATGGCGAACGCATGGACAGGCTTGCGACTCACTGTCGACGTACGACAGGATCACGGGCATCCACTCCCGGCCGAACGGGATCCGGGCCCTGCCGCGGTGCACACACACCCGGCACACCTCGGGGGAACACCTGGTGTGCAGGCACGGTGAGGTCCTGGGCGACATCGCCCTCGGCGGCGGACGCGGCGGTGCGTAAGGCAGGCGGCTGGAGATCCCGGCCGCGGCCCGGATCCGCCGACCGGGGAACGGGGGCGCGCAAGAGCCGGGATACGAGGCGCATCTATGTGCCGCCATCTGAGACCACAGATGAGAAAGGCCCAAGTGACAGACATGACGCTCGACGAAGCTGCCGAGACGCACGCGAAGGAGCTGCCAGGCGACCACGCGGAGACCTCGGCATTCTACCAGCAGATCGGCGGCGCCCCGGCCGTCAAGAAGGTCGTCGACGACCTCTATCTCCACGCTCTGCAGGACGAGGAGCTGGCCCCGTACTTCGAGGGCACCGACCTGCCCACGCTCAAGCGCCACATGGTGTTGATGCTGACCAAGGTCCTCGGTGGGCCGGACAACTACGCCGGGCGAGAGCTGGCCGAAGCGCACCAGGGGCTGGGCGTCACCGGGGAGCACTACGAGCGGGTGGGTCACGTGCTGCTCGGCGTGCTGTGGGAGAACCGCGTCGGAGTGGACGTGCTGATGCATGTGGCCGGGGTGCTCGCCGCGGTCAAGGAGCAGATCGTCCGGCAGCCCTCCGACGAACTGGTGCGGAAAGCCTGACATTGTGGTTGACGCTCGCCGTTTGCAGGAGAGCTGGAACGTGGTGGCCGGTTACGGCGACCAAGTACCGCTGTTCTTCTACTCGACGCTGTTCTTCACCCATCCCGAGACTCGGGACATGTTCCCGATCGGCATGGCAGGGCAGCGTGACAAGCTTTTCGGAGCGCTGGGCACCATCGTGTCCCGCGTCGGCCAGGTGGACGAGCTGGTGCCCTTCCTGGAGCAACTCGGCCGGGACCACCGCAAGTTCGACGTTCAGGCCGACCACTACCCGGCGGTGGGGTCCGCGCTGCTGGGAACGCTGGCCCACTTCCTCGGCCCGCAGTGGACGGACCAGTTGGCCGCCGACTGGCAGGAGGCGTACGAGCTCGTGGCCAAGGTCATGCGCCAGGCCGCCCAGGAGGCCACCAACAGCAGCCCGCCCTGGTGGGACGCCGAGGTGATCGGCCACGAACGGCGCACGCTGGACATCGCCGTGCTCACCGTCAAGACCAACTACCGCCTGGACTTCCTGCCGGGTCAGAGCGTCGCGGTGGCGACCCACCTGCGGCCCGGGATGTGGCGCTACTACAGCCCGGCCAACGCTCCCCGCCCGGACGGCACCATCGACCTGCACGTCCGCATGGTTCCGGGCGGCCCGGTCTCCTCGGCGCTGGTGCACGGCATCCAGCTCGGGGACGTGCTGAGGTTCGGCGCCCCGGTCGGCAACCGGCTGACGCTGGACCCGGACGGCGACCGGCCACTGCTGCTGCTGGCCGGCGGCACCGGGCTGGCGCCGCTGAAGGCCCTGGCCGAGCAGGTCGCCGGGCAGCGGGCCGGGCGGCCGGAACGCCGGGTGACACTCGTCGTCGGCGCACACACTGACCACGACCTGTACGACTGGCCCGCTTTGGAGGCTCTCGCCAAGGCGCACCACCGTTGGCTGCGCGTCATTCCGGCCGTCTCCGAGGTCTGCCTGCGGCCCCAGGAGAGCGGCACCGCGGTGGAGGTGGCGCTGCGCCTCGGCCGCTTCACCGACCACGAGGTGTACGTGTGCGGCTCGGACCACATGGTGCGCGACTCGGTTCAGCGCCTCGCGCAGGCCGGCACACCGGTCGAGCGCATCCGGTTCGAGTCGTTCACCGGCCTGGGTGGCGAGCAGTACGGCGTCGCGTCTCACGGGGAGGACATCGAGTCATGAACAGGCCCTACCACCAGACCCAGTATCGGCTGACACCCGAACAGATCCGAACCAAGCAGTTCACCCGTACCCCGATCGGCCGGCGCGGCCTGGACGAGGACGAGGTCGGGCGCTTCATGTTGAGGGTCGCCGACGAGATGACGGCGCTCCACCAGGACCTGGCCGGGCTCTGGGCGGAGAACGAACGGCTGCGCAACTTCTACCGCGAGCGGGGCGAGCAGGCGGACGGGCAGGCCGCTCGGACCGGCAAGGCGGTATCCCAGCGCCAGCCGACCGTCGAGGCCGTCAACCTGCTCTCCCGCGCCCAGCAGCAGGCGGATTCGTTGATCGCCCAGGCACGCGAATTCGCCCGGCAGGTCGCCGACCAGGCCCGTCGGCAGTACCACGACGTGCTGCGTGAGGCACAGCGCCAGGCCCAGGAGGAGGCCGAGCGGGCCGTACTCGAGTACCGCGCCCGCTCCGGCACGCACTACACCGCCGAGTTCGAGGAACTGGAACGCCGCCTGGCCTGGGCACGTGCCTTCCTCGACGCCATCCAGTCCGTGGAGACGCAACTCAAGACGGCCCGCGAGGCCTTGGCGTTCGAGGTGGAGAAGCTCGCCGGGGTCGGCAGTCCCACGCGCCCGGCCACCGGCCCGGCCCACCGGCTGTCCGGCCGTACGGCCGAGCAGATTCCCGTCGCCTCCGCGGACTCTGCCCAAACCTCGGGCACGGGCGGCCCGGGCGGCGCGAGCACCTGGACCACCCAGGGATGAGGTGTCGGCCGGCCGCGGCGTCGACGGCCGGCACCGCCCGGCCGGCCGTCGACGCGCGAGATCCCGTCCGATGTAGGTCGTCGCGGACCGCATCGGCGTCCCAGCGGGCGTAGCGCAGCAGGCGCTGTACCGGCCCTGGCCGCGCAAGGCCCGCCTGCTCGGCCATCTGCCAGCAGTTCTTCCGTTCGACGCTCGGCAACAGCCCGAGCAGGTAAGCGCGGGCTGCGGCCCGGGGCTCAACCCGCCCGAACCTGCCCGCGATCCGGGCCATGACCTGGTCGAACATCGCCTGCCAGCGGGCAGGGTCTACGCTATGGCTCGCGGCCACTGCACGATCTCCAGGAGTCCACACGGCCCCTGATGATCACGCGGTGGCCGTTCCTCTTGCGGGCTGGGCCCTCAGCGTGGTTGCGAAGTCGAGTTCGGGTGTCAGGCGGTGAAGCCGCCGTCGACATGAATCGAGGCGCCGGTGATGTACGCGCCGTCCGCGCTTGCCAGGTGAGCGACGGTGGCCGCGATCTCGGCCGCTTCCGCATAGCGGCCCACAGCCGTGAAGCCGGCGATCACCTCGGCGTTCGGCCCGTCAGCGGGGTTGCTGTCTGTGTCGGTGGGGCCGGGATGCACCAGATTGACGGTGATTCCACGCGGACCGAGTTCTCGAGCCAGGCCTTTCGTCATTCCGACCAGAGCCGTCTTGCTCATTGAGTAGAGCGCCAGTCCCGGGAAGACCGCACGCTCGGCGACGTTGCTGCCTATGCTGATGATGCGGCCGCCCTGGCCCATGTGACGTACTGCCGCCTGGGACGCTGCGAACGGCGCCCGGACGTTCACTGCCAGCGTGCGATCGATCTCTGCCGACCCCAGGTCTTCAAGTGGGCCGATGAGGAAGACGCCGGCGTTATTGACCAAGATGTCGAGTCTGCCGAACATCGCGGCGGCCTCGTCCACCGCGGCAGTGAGTGCCTCAGGGATGGCGCTGTCGGTCTGAATGGCCAGTGCCCGGCGCCCTCTGGCCTTGATCTGCTCCACCACCTCGGTGGCGCGTTCCACGCTGTTCTCATAGGTCAGGACGACGTCGGCGCCTTCTTCAGCCAGCCGTAACGCCACAGCGGCACCGATGCCCCGGCTGCCGCCCGTGATCAAGGCCACCTTTTTTCCAAGTCGGTTCATGACGTTGAGCATTGCTGGCACCAGCGCCGGAAGCTCGCGGAAATCCGACCTGGCGTCCGACCTCCAGGAAGGCACACCGTCCTGATCAACGAAAGCACAGCATACGAACAGGACGGAGGGCTTGTCGGCCATGGTGATAGCAGCGCGCTGCGCCCCGACATCGTTCACCGAGCCGCATGGCTCGCCGCCTTCTTCATGCCACTCCGCGGCGGCAGTCGCCGTCAGCGCGGACCGGTTCGTCCTCGCCCGTGCCTGTCGGCCCGCCGAGTCGAGTCGGCCAACCGCTTGTGGGAACGGAACGGAGAGGCGGTGTGGACCGGGACGCCGCACCGCCGCCCCGCGTGGACCCGGCCAACGCCCAGGCGGTGGAGCGGCAGGCCGCCGCGCTGCGTGCACTGGCCCGCCGCGCCTTCCCCCAAGCCCGACGCCGTCCCGGACGATGCGCCGGCCTGAATCGAGCAGTTCCGCCCACAGCGCCGCGGCCCGGCCGCGGCGACCGAGGCGCCGCTCCGGTGGTCGGTTCCCGCTGTGAGTGACTCGGAACGGCAAAGCGCAGACCTAGCTCAAATCGGATTAGGTAGCCGCCCCTCGGCGGAAGACTTCTGTTGCAGTCTCAAGCGGCAGTAGCCGCAGCAGGAACGCCTGGTGCGCTCCTACCGGATAGCCCGGTCGGACGGACACCGTCGGTTCCGAGTAGGGAGGGCCTGATGGCACTGGAAGAGCACGAGCGAGTGAGCGCTGTCGTCGACCTGCGGATGCAGGAGTACGAGACACTCCGCACCGAGATCATCCAAAGGATCGCTGCTCGACAGCAGATGGCAGGGTATGCCGCCGCGCTGACCGCTATTGCCGCGACCCTGGGCGGGAATCTGGGCTGGTGGCGGTACTTCATCGTGGCGCTCGTTGTTCTTGGTTCGGCCCTCTACCTTCGAGACAGCAATAAGGGGATCCAGCGCATCGGCCTCCATCTGCAAGATCTGGAGAAGGAGATAAATGTGCTTGCGGTCGAAATCTATGGTCGGCCAGCCCTGTCCTGGGAGAGCCGTCGGCAAGGCCAGCGTGAACGCGAGGGATGGATCTGGAAGGTGATCGGGATCTTCGGGGGCTGGCACTTGCGGAAGCCGAGTAAGGAACTCCCCGGACAACGCACCAGTTCGAACGCTCGCACAGAGTCTCGTACGCCTGGTGGGTGATTGAGTCACTCGCCAGCCTCTGTGGCCAAACGGGGCCCGCGGTCACCAGGGGAGCGCTCTATGCTGTTCGTCTATGAGTCAACTGCTCACTCTGGCGGTGCCGTCTAGCGCCCGTGCTCGGTCTCTCGTGACCAGCCGCGGCACCTTCGCAGCGTTCGACATGGCACCTGGTGACTCTGTGTCCTACAGAGGCACGGTAGTCATGGTTCCCGGCTTCATGGGCAGCAAGGAGGACTTCCTGCCCATGCTGCCGCCGTTGAGCCGAGCTGGTTACCGTGTCGTCACCATCGACGGGCGAGGCCAACATGAAACGGGTGGCTCCCATCCCCCTGGAGCGTATGCAAGGGAGGCCCTCGCCCGAGACCTGGTTGCCGTCGTTGAGGCTGTCGACGATGGACCGGTCCACCTCGTGGGGCATTCATACGGCGCTCTCTTGGCACGGGTTGCCGTTCTTCAGACCGAGGGAGATCCCGTTCTCTGGCGATCTCTGACACTGATGAACTTTGGCCCAGCGGAAGTCTCCACCCAACAACGTGAACGCCTGAGCCTATTGCTCTCAGTGATCGATTCAATGACTCTGGAAGGGATCTGGCCATTCCTGGACGTCCAAGACGACGCAATCGCAGATGATGTCCGCTCCTTCATGCGGGCGCGATGGCTCGCCAATGACCCCACCCACATCAAGGCGGCTGCCGAGCAACTGCTTACCGAGCCGGACCGCACCGCAGAACTGACTGCTATCCAGCTTCCCAAGGCCGTCATCTCGGGTTCACCCGACCTCACTTGGGCACCGGAAGGTGTCACGAAGATGGCCGACGCTCTATCGGCACAGCTCATCACGATGCCGGGAGGCGGACATTCACCGAATGTCCATCGCCCGGAGGAAAGCGCAGCAGAGCTGGCCAACTTCTGGGATGCCATCACCACCACCCATCACTGAGCCAGGCTGTGGCAACGTACCGCAGCGGCTGCTCGGACAGCAGCCGGATTACCTTCTTTTTGTGCCTTCACGCCGTACGTCTCGTACTGAACAGGTCGCAGAGGCCGTCACCTGCTGCTGATTGAGCTTCTCCAAGACGCGGTCGCGGAGAAGCTCGTACTCCTGACGGAGCCTGCGCCATTCAGTCACGGGAGGGCGCGAGGAATCACGATGCCTTCGGTGACCATCTCCGTCGTGATGCGGCTGCGATGACGCACCTCGAATCGCTGGGTGCGCCGGCGCGGCTGGTGCGGCTGGCCGCTCATCACTCCGGAGCCGTGTACGAGCGGGGCAGCGCGGACTCTCGGCAGAGCTGGCCGTCTACGAGCGGGAGGACTCCCCGGTTCTGGACGCCCTGATCTTCGCCGACATGACGACCGGCCCTGCCGGGCAGTCAGTCCATCGACTTCGACACCCGAATCGACGAGATCCTTGTGCGCTACGAGCCGGGCAGCGAGGTACACAACGCGATCAGCAAGGCGCGACCGTACCTTGGCGCGGCTGTCGAGCGAACCCCTAGCCGTCTCGGTCTCAGCTCCTGATCACTTGGTCAGTGGGAGTGACCGTGCTTGTGCAGCGCTGCGCCGGCGCGGAATCGCAAGCGTCCACAGCGGTCCTCTTCCTCGTCGGATGCGTCCGTGGGACAGCAGCAGTGGCTGGACAGCCAGCGCAGGTCATCTGGATCTAGTGCCGTGACCGCATAGGTTCGCCGGGTTGGCGGTGGAGGCGGTGCTACAGAGGTGATTGGATCACAGCATCCGATGCAGGGTCAGGAAGAGATCGGGGCAGAGCCGGTGCGAGTGCGCTTGTAACGCGCGGGTGTGGTGCCCACGTGGCGTGTGAAGTGTCGGTTCAAGTGGGCTTGGTCGTGGAATCCCACGGTTGTGGCGACCTCGGCGGGCCGGTGGCCGTTGAGGAGAAGTCGACGTGCCTGATCGATGCGCTTGCCGGTGAGGTAGGTGTGTGGTGGCAGGCCGTATGTCTGCTTGAAGCAACGGATCAGGTGGGTGGGGTGGGCGTGCAGTATGGCAGCGGCCTCGCGCAGGGATATACCGACGTGGATCCGTGAGTCCAGTAGTTCCCGCAGCTCGGTGGCGAGCCGGCTTGCCTCACGCCCCGGTGCGCGGGGCTGCAGGGCGTCGAGGTGGAAGTGGAGCCGTTCACGGATGAGCGAGAGGCGGGACTCGGCTTCGAACCCGTCTCCGGCGTGGACAAGAGCGGCGTGCAGTTGGTGGATCCGATGGCGCAGCAGCCCGTCGCTGAAGATCGGAGCGTCTACTGCACGACCGGCCAAACGCTGCGGGAGTACGGAGTCGTCGAGGTAGAGGTTGCGCTTGCGGAAGCCTGACGCCGTAACGGTTTGACCGTCATGGGGGACGCCGGGAGGTAGCAGGAGGACGCTGGCGGTACCGGTCGCCGCATGGCGGCGACGGTCGAGTGCGAAGTCGACCGAGCCGTCGTCGAGGATCATCAGGTCCCACGTGTCGTGGGTGTGCGCAGGGTACGCGTGGTCGGTGAAGTGCGCGTGGAAGACCTCGGCGATCCCTGGGACTGGCGGCCTCCAGGCGCTGATGGACGTACGGGGTGTGTTTGAGGCCATGTCAGGAACGTACAAGACCGGCGGAGTCCGTGCGCGGCAGGCTCGTGACGCCGGCCTGGAGGGCCTGAGAGGTGGCTCCTGGTTGCCCGGCCCTGAGGAGGGATGCCGTATGTCCGAGTCTGTTGTTCCTGTCAACCTCGCCGACAAGCTGTCGCAGTTCAGCGAGCTGTGGTCGCAGAAGAAAGTGGCCGTGCTCAACGACTACGAGGTCAAGCTGGCCAAATTGAAGGGGGAATTCGTCTGGCACACCCATGAGGACACCGATGAACTGTTCCTGGTCATCAGCGGGCGGCTCACCATCCAGCTCAGAGATGCCGATGTGGTGCTGGAACCTGGCGAGTTGTTCGTGGTTCCCCGTGGAGTCGAGCACTGCCCCATGGCAGACGAGGAGACCGCTATCCTGTTGTTCGAACCGGCGGGAACGCTCAACACCGGTCACGCAGGAGGACCGATGACCAAGGCGGCCGAGATTCTCGGGTGACGTGCAGGGCGTGGTGTCAGGCTGCGGCCCTGAGGGGGCGCCGGCCCCAGCGGATGCCCTTCTCGCTGCGGATGCGGGCGCGTTCCTTGCGTTCGGCGGCCAGGACGTCTCGGTGGCGGGCGTTGGCGTTGCGCCACCGCAGGTAGGCGTGCAGTGCCCGGGTCTGAACCGTGTGGTTGGGATAGTTCGAGTTGGCGATGGTGAACTGCCGCAGCGGACCGAAGTGGGCCTCGATCGGGTTCGCCCACGAGGCGTAGGTCGGCGTGAAACACAGTTCGACCTTGTGCTTCTTCGCCCAGCGGCGGATGTCGGCGCCTTTGTGAGCGGACAGGTTGTCCAGGATCACGTAGATCGGTGCGCCGTCGGGCCGGGCGGCGCGGATCGACTTCAGCGCGGCCAGAGTGTTCCCGGCGCCCTTCCTGCGGCGGTTGATGCCCCACAGGGTGTCGTCGCCGACCGAGTAGCAGCCGTGGAAGTACCGGACTCCATGGGTGCGGTGGTAGGTGGCAGGCAGTCGGTCGGGGTGCTTCTGTTCGGCCCAGCCCGAGCCGGCGGTGGGCCGGATTCCGAGCGGGCCGAACTCGTCGAACGCAAAGACCCGATCCGGAAAGCGGTCCAGGACCTCCTCGATGCGGTCGAGCTTGGCGTCGCGGTCGGGATCCGGAGATTCCTTCCAGGATTTGGTGCGCTGGAAGGTGACGCCACGGCGGGCGAGCAGGCCGCGTAACGCCTCGCGGCCGATATGGATGATCCGACCGTGGACTTTCCGCAGGTAGGCGACGAGTTTGCGCAGCGACCAGCGGGTGAAGGGCTGGCCGAGGTTGGTGGGGCGAGTGGTGGCCGTCTGGACGACGAAGTCCTCTTCGTCACGACTGAGCAGGCGGGGACGGCCTCCCGCCCACCGAGGGTCCAGGCAGGCTAGGCCGATCTCGTTGAACCGGTGGATCACATTGCGCACGGTGTCCTCGTCGGCCTGCACCAGCTGGGCGATCACCGGCACCCGGTTCCCGCCGGCCGAAGCCAGCAGCATCATCGCGCGCCGGTAGCGCACCGAGCTGGTGCTACCGCGGCGCACGATCTGCTGCAGCTTCCGCCCCTCTTGGTCGGTCAGTCTGCGCACACGGACAGGCTCGGCCACCGCGCCTCCAGCGGTCGGTTCGACGTCACCGCACATCAAACCGTCATGACCGCCAACCCGGCGTACCTATGCGGTCAGAGCACTAGCCAGAGGGGCACTCGGTCCTTGGCTGCCTCCATCGACGGATCGGTCTCGTTCATGGCTGGACCATACCGAGGACATCAGCCGATGTAGGGCTCCGCCCGGTCGGCCAGACCGTCGCGTGCTGACAAGCCGGTAGGAGTCGGTGCCGGTCTCGATGATTGTGAGTTCAACAAGCGCCTCGGTGCGGCGGCGAGCGTCCGCGAGGACCAGTTCGTCGCGCGGAAATAGCATCACCGTGCGGTCTGTCTGACCAGACGCGCCCGCTCCGTGCGGACAGCAGCAGTCCCAGGCACCTTCGCCTGGGGCTGCCCGCGTCAGAGGGGCGACGGCAGGTGGGGGACGTCAGCGGGGGAGAGGTCCGGGCGGGCACGGTGCCAGCGTGCAGGATGCCGCCATCGGCCGGAGGCGTCACGGGCGACGTCGACGCCGACTTCCACCACCAGCTTGGGTTCCACCAGCGTCACGTCCGGCCGTTTCCGGCTGCCCCACCCGGCGGAGAACGACCATCCCATCCACGGGTGCCCGCGTCGCCCGGCCGTGAGCAGGCCGGCGACCTCGGCGCCTGCCTGGCGGGGCGAGGGTGGTGGTGCGGCCGACGCGGCCCGTGGGCCCGGTCGGGTGCGGTCGTCCGTTCTCGGGCTCGGTGCGCGGGGATGCGGGGCCGCAGGGAGCGTTGTACCGGCGGCGGTTGTGGCGGCGTTCTGCGAGGGAGAGCAGGGTGCTGGCGATGGTGAGCGCTACGGCCAGGAGAGGGAGTGCGGCGCTCGTGCTGATGAGGGCGCCGGCGGCTGCTGTTCCGGCTGACCCGGCGGTGATCTTCAGGGCACCGACCCAGACGAAGATCTGTCCGCGGGCGTTGTCGGGGGCGTATTCGTTGCGGGCGGCGAGGGTGGCGGCGAAGAAGTGGGCGTTGGCGATGCCGGCGGCGGCGTAGGCGGTGACGGCGAGCGGGAAGGAGGGGGTGAGAGTGATCAGCAGGAGGGTGGCGGCGACCGTGGCGGCGAGGTGGGTGGTGAGCCGGTCTGCTTCGGTGCGGGAGGGGCGGATCATGACGCCTGCGGATCCGGCGAGGTTGCCCAGGCCGTAGGCGGCGGTCAGGATGCCGGCCGCGGCGGCACTGACGCCGAGGGTGTGGGTGCTGGAGACGGCGGTGACGGGCAGGGCGGCGACGCTGAAGGCGACGGTAACGGTCAGATACAGCGTGCGGCGCAGGGGTCCGGAGGCGAGGATGCCCGTGAGGGTGCGGAGGGGGCGGGGGACGTCTGCGGCCTTGCCGGGAGCAGGGGCGTAGGGCAGGAAGCGGATGACGGCGGCGGCGATGTAGCACCCGGCGGCCAGGGTGAGGGCTGCGGTGGCGGGTGAGGCCCAGGCGGAGACGGCGGCGACGAGGGTGGGGCCGACGGTTCCGCCGATGCCGTAGGTGGCCACGTCCCAGCCCTGGGCGCGGCGTTGGCGTCGCTGGCGATGGCCGGCAGGCGGCTGCTGATGCCTCCGGTTAGCAGGGGCCCGAAGAGGCCGGAGATGATCAGGAGGGCTGCGGTGGTGGCGGGGTGGGTGTGGGGGTAGAGCAGGACGGCGGCGGCGAGGGTGGTGCCGTGGGCGAGTGAGGCCGCGGCGATGACGGTGCGGCTGTCGCGGGCGGTGTCCAGGCTGCGGGCGACGAAGGGGCCCAGGAGGTGGGGTGCGGTGATGCAGGCGCCCAGGGCGCCGGCCGGCCAGCCCGAGCCGCCGCTGGTGTTGACCATGAGCACGATGGCCACGACGGCGCCGCCGTCGGAGGTGCGGGCCAGTGTGGCGGCGATGACGTAGCGGGCCAGCGGGCCCCAGCCGGGCTCGTCGACGGGGTGGTCGGTGCTTGGGCGCATGGCCGCGCGCTCTCCTGTGGTGATGGCGGGCAGAAGGAGGGCGCCGCCCTCTCAGGTCGAGGGGGCGGCGGGGCTGTCAGGTGTTGAGCTGCAGCTGCTCGATCACGGTGGCGAGGTGGGCGCGTTCCTTGGCGTCCAGGCCGCGCAGGGGCAGGGGGAGGTTGCGTTGGGCGGTCAGACCGAGGTGGGCTGCGGCGGCGGCGACGACGCGCAGGGATCCTCCGTGCTCGGCGAACAGGTCCCACAGGGGCTGGAGGCGCTGGGATGCTTCGAGGGCTTGCTCGTGCCGGCCGGCCTGGGCTGCGCGGGTGAGGGCGAGGGCCGGCTGGGGGAAGGTGCCGCCGATCACGGAGTACCAGACGTCGCATCCGGCATTCAGGCCCCGGGCTGCGGCGGCGTCTCCGCTGATGCCCACGGTCACCGTGTTGGGCAGGAGCTGGCGCAGATGCGCGACACGGGCCCGGGCTTGCTCGGGGTCGTCGGGAAGGGCGGGGATCTTGATGGAGGCGACCTGTGGCAGCCAGGCCAGGCGCGTGTACAGCTGGTCGGTGAAGGTGAAGTGCGTGGTGCCGGGGTTGTCGTAGATCACCAGAGGGATCGACAGGTTCGCGGTGACCTCTTCGAACAGGCCGAAGACGTCGTCGTCGGTCAGCGGCTGGTAGGAGACCGGTGCCAGCAGAACTCCGGCGGCGCCGGCGTTCTGGGCGTCCTCGGCCGCCTGGAGCACCTGGCGGGTGAGCAGGGCCCCGATGCCGACGATGACCGGGACCCCGTCGGCGTGCTCGACGGCGATGCGGGCGACACGGGCGCGTTCCTCGAGGGTCAGGTAGGCGTAGGAGCCGGTGGAGCCCAGTGCCCCGATGGAGTCGACGCCGGCGGTGGCGAGCCGGCCGACCAGCGCGGCGAATGCCTTCTCGTCGACGCCGCCGTTGCCGGGGATGGGGGTGAGCGGGAAGGCGCTCAGGCCGGTGAACAAGACGAACCTCCAGGGGCTGCGGGTGGCCTTCAGTGGTGAGCTGCACCTCGCCCACCGTGTGCGGTGCCGCCGTTGCGGTAGGCGGGCCGGGGGGCTCAGGCGGTGGTGTCGGGGTGGGCGGGGCTGAGGTAGTGCACGGTGCTCTGCTCGCAGTGCGGCTGGAGCAGGGCCTGTAGTTCACCGGCCGCGGTCTTGAGCAGGTGTCCGTCGCGGGTGGCAGCGACGGTCTCCAGGACGAAGGCGACGTGCGTGGAGGCTTCGGTGACGCGGGTGCGGTGGGCGTCGCGGTGGTTCCAGTGCCGGGTGAGCACGTCGGTGGAGTCGGTGTAGACAATCTCGCCGGGCTTGGGGTTCTCGACTGTGTCGGGTTTGCCGAGCGGGGTGAAGGTCTCGCTGCCGTCGGCGTAGCGGATCTCGACACCGTCGGTGACGTGGTCGAGGTCGAAGGCGCCGGAGGGCAGGCCGAGGCGGACGGACACGGCGTTGTAGGAGTCGACGGTCGGGTTGATCCGGGGCAGGGTGCCCTTCTTCGCCATGCGGCGGCCGAGCGCGTCGACGCTGGGGCGGATGCGGCGGGGGTTGGTGCCAAAGGAGCGGTAGGCGGTGTGCCATGCCTCGATGCGCGGATCGCTCTCGTCGGCGGGCTGCCAGGCGCCGTCGGCGAGCTGGGCCTCCAGGGCTTCCAGGGCGGTGGTGGTGGCGGGCCAGGGCTCGGTGCCGCGCAGGCCGGTGGCGGTGACGACGGCGATGAGGGTGTCGGGGAAGGCGTCGGCGACAGCGGGGCTGATATGGAAGGTGGTCATCGCAAAGGGATCCGTTCCGTATGGGCGAGCGGGGTCAAAAGGTCGGTCAGGCTTTCCAGGTGCCGATGCGGTCCAGCCGGCGCCTCTGCTGGGCTGCGGCGGACGCGTCCAGGCCCTGGCCGCGTCCGGTGAGCCGGCGGGCGGTGTCGGCGCGCTGTTCGACGGGTTTGTGGTCGTCGTACTTGAACTTCGCGCGGACCTCGGTGACGTCCAGGCGCAGACCGCGGATGCCGGACAGCATCCGCCCGTAGGGCGGCCGGCCGGCCGGCCTCGATGGGGGCGTGGTCGCCGTCCGGCTGGAAGTGGGCCATCTGCCGGCGCAGCAGCTCGGCCTTGGCTTCGGGCTCGTCGATGATGGTGGCCTGGCAGGTTAACTGGACGGCCGCGTAGTAGCCGGTGGGGACGCCGTCGATGGGCGGGATGTCCGGCTTGGCGCGCCAGGGGCCAGGGACGAAGGCGTAGTCGCCGGTGACGGTGAACGTGACGTTCGGATCGACCTCGATCGTCTCCCAGACGGGGTGGGGCCGGGCGAGATGGACCAGCAGGGCTGTCCCGTCGACGGTGAAGTGGGTGGGCACGACGATCGGAGCGTGTCCGAGCAGGCCGTTGACGCACAGGATGCCGAAGTCGTGGCCGTCGGCGACCCAGGTCTGCCATTCGGCGGCGTCCAGGGTGGCGTCCCAGGGCTGGATGAGCATCGTGATGCTCCTTCTGTGCGGTGTGCCGGGGCGGCTCAGGTGAGGGCGAGGAGGCTGACGGCAACGGCGGCGGTGCCCAGGCCGATCAGCTGCCCGCGGTGGATCCGCTCGGCCAGGACACTGCGGGCGAGCAGGACGGTGCCGGCCGGGTACAGGGCGGTGATCACCGCGACGACGGCGAGGTCACCGCTGCGGGCCGCGAGCAGGAACAGCAGGTTGGCCACCGAATCCAGCACGCCGGCCGTCGCCGAGATCGCGTACGCGGGCTTCTCCGTGCCCAGCCGCCGGAACATCACCCCGGCGGCGGCCAGGGTGACCGCGGAGGACACGGAGCGGCCGATGATCAAAGGGCCGACGCCGCTGTCGGACGGCGCCTGGTGCAGGAAGACCAGCTGCAGTGCGATGGCCGCCCCCGCGCCGAAGGCCAGCAGCAGCGCGGCACGCGAGGGGCGGGCCGACTTCGCGCCGTGCCCGGCGCTGACCAGCACCACGGCCGCCAGCGCCAGCGGCAGACCGATCAGCCCGGCCGGCCCCAGGTGCTCCCCCTGCACCAGCCCGACGCCGACCGGCAGCATCGCCGAAGCCAGCGCCGTGATGGGGGACAGCACGTTCATCGGGCCGATCGCAAGCGTGCGGTAGAGCAGGGCGAACGCGGCAGCCGACGCGACGCCGGAAGCGGCGCCCCAGGCGAGCGTGGCGGGAGCGAACGAGGCACCGAGGAAGGGCCACAGCAGCAGCTCGACCGTGAGCGACGCCGGCGCGGCCACCATCACCGTGCGCAGGACGTGAGCCTTGCGGGCGCCGAGACCGCCGAGGAAGTCGGCGCATCCATAGGCCAGAGAGCTGCCCAGGGCCAGCAGCAGAGCGATCACAGGTGGTACATCCCTTACTATCAATGGAACGACTACACCGTACAACGCACCGACCGGAAGTCGTCAATCAAACGACCGCGCGGTCCAGCGCACTGGTCCACTGTCTGAAGAGGTGAGAGAGATGGCCGAGACCGAGGCGGCGCTGCGGACGCTCGCGCACAACGTCCGAGCGGCCCGCACCCGCGCCGGACTGTCCCTGGACGAACTCGGCCGCCGCGCCAAAGTCAGCAAGGGCGCCCTGGTGGCCCTGGAGAAAGCTCAGGGCAACCCCAACTTCGCCACCCTGGTCCGTCTCGCCGACACCCTCGGCATCTCGGTGTCCGCACTGATGGAAGGACCGGCCGAAGGCCGCGTGCGGATCGTGTCCGCCGACGCCGTCATGCCCCTGTGGGCCGGGGAGAAGGGCGGCGAGGCCCGGCTCATGCTGACCACCTCGGGGCCCGCCCCGGTCGAGGTGTGGCGCTGGAAACTGGAACCCGGCGAGGAGTACCCCAGTCACCCGCACCAGAGCGGCGTCGTGGAGACCGTTAGCGTTACCGCTGGAGAGATGGTCCTCGTCGTCGACGGCACGGAGCACCCGGTCGACGCCGGTCAGACCGCCACCTTCGACGGCGACGGCCCCCACACCTACCGCGGCTCAGGCACCGAGACATGCCACCTGATCATGACCGTTCACCTGCCCCCGGGCCCCGCATAGCGCCGTGCGGGGCGAGCCGCGGCCAGGTAGTCGGACCAGTTCTCGCCGGCCATGGCTGCGAAGCGTTCTGCGGTTCTCGGCTGGATGCCGATCAAGTCGGAGAGGACGACGGGTGGCAGGTCGGCGAGCGCTTGCATCATGGCCGTGTTCCGGGCTGCGCGGGCGGGCCGGCCGTAGCGCTCGAGTTTGTCGGACAGTCCCGCAGGGTTGCGGGGGCGCCCGGGGGCTCGGCCCGGCAGCAGGTACCTGGTGGCTTCGTTGCCGTGCCGGGATCCGTCTTCGAGGTGGTCATCGATGAGGCGGGCGGGCTTCGGTGGCAGGACGACGGGGTGGCGGATGATCGTCAGGCGCAGTCGCCCTTGTGGGCGATGTAGATGTAGCGGCCGCGCGCCGAGCGCCGGCGGGCGTCTCGGATGATGTGCCACTCGGCGAACGGGCGGATCAGGATCGCCTGATGTCCTGGCAGCTTGGCCAGCGTGCGGCCCGTCCGATTGATGAGCAGGGCGAGGTTCTCATCGCGTCGCGGAAGTAGGCCTGCGGTGGTGAGCAGGCTGCGGACGTAGGTGGTGGCGTGTCCTTGGGGCAGCGCGTCCAGGGCTGCGTGGTCGAGTTCGTCGGGCGCGGTTACCAGCTGGCCCAGGAGGCGCGCGGCGGGGCTTCGGCGCAGCCAGGCCAGGACGGGGTAGGGGTTGGGTGCGTCGCTGAGTACATCGGCGAGCGACCGCAGGGAGGCGTCGAGGGTGGTGCCGTCGCGTGAGAGCAGGCTGGTCACCTTGGCGAGCAGGGTGCAGTGTGGACAGCGGCGTCCCGGCAAGAGGTCAGCCGGTTGCTGGCAGGACGAGCAGCAATCGGGCCGCTCGTCGGGGAAGGAGCACGCCTTGCAGATCCGGCCGCCGTCCGGGGTGCGGCCTACGAGAATGCGCTGCCGGCCGCACATCGTGCACGATTCCGGCTGTGTCAGAGCAGTCCGGTATAAGGGGCAGACGGGCCCTACCGGCCAGAACACGCCCACCCTTCGCTCCTGGCCGCACAGTGCGCACGTGTGTAGCTGCCGCTTGCGGGCCTCATACGGGACGCACCCATCGCAGTGGAAGGGTCCATCGCCGTGCTCGATGTGGTGGCCGCGACGGATCCGGCCGCATACGGTGCAGAGCTTCTCCGGCCGCACGTAGCAGCGGTAGCAGATGTCGGGAGCCTCGCCTTTTGCCCGCACCCTGATGGGCGCCACCTGCTCGCAGATGCCGCACCGGCGCGCAGGGCGTCTATCGCTACCGCCCTGGGCCTGGCTCCGCTGTGACGCCGACGTGGCAGAGGAGTTGAGGGAGTGATCAGCGGAAACGGCAGTTCTGGCGAGCTGCGGAATGTTGCATCAACTGCAATTCATCCCGTTTTTGTACTTACTTCACTGAAGGGCTCCACACACAGCCAGACGGCGCACTCACCTGGTCGGTTCTGACCCGACGGTGGTGATCACCCCTGCGAGGTCTCCTGCGGCCACCACCGCGACCACCGCGACGACCACCGCGACGACGACCGGCGTCACGGCGGCGACCACAGCGACGGACAGCGCGATTGACCTCACGCGGCGGTAGCTGACTCCGGCCCATGAGTCGGACGTGTCCACGGTGGGTCGCCTCGTGCGGGGGCGGCCCACCCTCCGTTCGCGCGGGGCGGGGGCAGCCGTGCGCGGAACGTGAGCCACCCTGTTCGGGCGCGCGCCGGCGTTCCGGGGTCGGCGCCCGGTGGGTGCCGCGATCGGACTCGGGGATGTCACTCGTCCGAGTGGCGGGCGCGTTTCGCCTGCTGCCAGTGATCACTTGAGCACGACCATATTTATGACAGCCCGTCAGGAACATGCACGGAAGGCGGAACATCCATGCCGGTCAACGGATCCCCGGAGAACCCGTTCGCTCTCAGCCCCGACGACGTCGCCATGCTTGAGGCGATCCGCGTGGCGCTGCTCGACCCGTCGCCGCGTCGGATCGGCATGCTCGACCAGTGGGGTCTTGCCGACACCTTCGAGGTGCAGGCGGAGACCGCGCAGTACCGGGAGTTCCCGATCGTCATGTCGGACGGGACCCGGATCGACGCGGGGCTGAGCATGCCGCGAAGACTCGCTGCAGGGCAGACCTGCCCTGTCATCGTCATGCCCGCCCCGCTGAACGACCAGGGCCGACTCGCCTACTTGGGCACGATCCCGCGCTGGACGCTCGGCGGCTACGCTGTCCTGACCTACAGCCAGCGCGGTCTCGCTCGCTCCGAGGGCGAGATCCACGTCGCCGGGCCCCAGGACGTCGCCGACGGCGTCGAGATCCTCAACTGGCTCATCGGTCTGGAAGGCGTCGACAAGGACCGGATCGGATGCTTCGGCGCCTCCTACGGCGCCGGGACCAGCCTGCTACTGGCCGCACAGGACTCCCGTGTCAAGGCCGTCGCCGGCACCAGCGCCTGGGGCGACCTGTTCGCCTCACTCTTCGAAAACGGCACCCGGCACATCAAGGCGTTCGAGGCGCTCGTGGCCCTGTTCCACGAGGAGCGCTGCTCCGCGGAGTTCCAGAAGATCATCAAGAAGGTCCGCGACAACGCCATCGACGACGAGGTCAAGGAGTTCGCCCGCCTCCGCTCGCCGATCCAGCACGTGGACACCTACAACGACCGCAAGCTGCCGGTGCTGATGACCACCTACTGGCACGAGACGATCTTCTCCGTGCCCGCCGTCGTCGACCTCTTCACCAAGCTGCAGGGTCCCAAATCGCTGCTGGTGCAGATCGGCGACCACGGCAACGGCGAGCTGCCCGGCCTGTTCGGCGGCATCTCCAAGCCCACCGAGATGACCTACCGCTGGATGGACCACCACCTCGGCGGCAGCGCCGGTGACGGCGCGAAGCCGCAGTTCGGCATCCGCTCGGAGTACATGCACAACCTCCTGTCCGACCTCACCCACCCCGACTGGGCGGGCTACGCCCTGCCGATGCAGCGCTTCCACTTCGGCGCCGTGCCAGCCGGGCAGCAGGACGCACCCATGGCGCAGGGCCAGCCGCAGGCGGGCTGGACCCGCTCCGTGCAGGCCGCCGGCCCGGACACAGGGGTCGTCGTCGCCCCCAAGCTCGTCCAGACCGGTCTGATGGAGCGTGTCGGACTGCCCCACGTCTACAAGACCGCCGACATCAAACGCGATGTCGCCGCGGTCTGGACGACCGCGCCGCTGGAGCAGCCCATGCGCGTCCAGGGCGACCTGGAGGCCAAGGTCACCGTGAAGCCGCAGACGAACAACGCCACCTTCATCGCCTACCTGCTGGACTGCGACCCCGCCACCGGCCGGGCCAAAATCATCACCCACGCCCCCTACACCCTCACCGACCAGCAGGCCACCACGGTGACCTTCCGCCTGCAGCCCGCCCACTACGTCCTCGCCAAGGGCCGCCAGCTGCAGCTCATCATCGACAGCTACGACCCCTTCTTCGCGGACGAGAACACCATCCCCTCTGCCCTGGAGATCACCTCCCCGAAGGACAACGAGTCCTACATCGACATCCCCCTCACCACCCTGCAGTAACACCCACCTCCCCGCGGGACGCCCACACCCACCCGACAGGTCCGGTCCGGGACACAGCGGACCGGATCTTTTCCACGTCCGACCCCCAGCCCCGTCTGACCCACCTCCGAACCGCGTCCAGCGACGGACCCCACCGCACCCGGTGCGCACCCGACGATGCCCGGCGCTCGTGCGTAGGCGGCGGGGTTCCCAGAGCGGGGCCTTGCCGGTCAGGGCGAGCATCGGCATCCAGGCCAGCAGCTCGACAGTAATCTGCACGATCACCAGCCAGATCCGGTTCCGGGGGCGGTGCGGTGCAGGGGCAGGTTGCGCAGGCCGGTGGCCCGGGCGGCGCGGATGCGGTCCTCGGCCCGGGCCCGCAGCCGGTGACGGAGCTCGAGCTCGGCGATCGGCCGGCCCTAGGTTGTTGGTCGCGAAGCACGTCAGCCGCATGCCGTCCGCATCCGTGAGCCTCAACTGGGCACCGGATGCGGCGGTTCCTTGCGGGCGATCAGCTGCATGCCCTGCCGCCGGCCCTCGAGGATGTCGCCGTTGATTTCGGCGCCCCAGGCTCCGTCGCGGATCTCGCCGTCCGCCTCGACGGCCGGTGCCGGAACCTTGAGAACGTGCTGGTGGATCGTCTCGGTGATCACCATGCCGACCGAGTAGCAAGCCACCGTCCCGGATGGGCGCACCAGGTGACGAAGTGGTGGGTACCACCCGCGGAGTACGGGCGGATCAGGGTCCGCCGTCCGCGCCGCCACTTCTTCGGCAGCCGGGCCAGGGCCAGGCCGGTGGCGGTGATGTGGTCGGCGGCTGTGTCCGAGCCCAGCACCGTCTCCGCAGTCAACCCTCGAAGGACTTACGGAGCTGACCACTAAGGTCGTGGCATGGGGAGCAAGGGCCGCGATCGTGCCGGAGATGTCTGTGGCGTCGTGGCCACGCATCTGCCCGCCTACCGGATCGACTCCGTGGTCCACTTGGGGGAGGGTGAGGACAACACCGCCTATGAGGTCAATGGCGAGCTGATCCTGCGATTCAGGAAGGAACCGGATGCGCAAGTCCGGGCAGCGAAGGTGAACGACGAGGCCAGGTTGCTTGCCGCTGTCGCGAGCATCTCACCGCTGCCCATCCCCGAGCCGGCCTTCACGGTCGCCGAGCAGGGCTGCCTGGCCTACTTCAAACTCCCCGGTCTGCCGCTGATCGACCTGCCTTTGCCACAACGATCGACCCACGGCACCTCGATCGCCGCCGTGCTCGGCGAACTGCTCACCGCACTGCACGGCGTTCCGCTCGACCAGATGGCGGAGCTGGTGGACACCGACGACCAGCCGAATGAACTGTGGCTACGTGAGGCGGCGGAGACCTACGGCGCCCTGGCGCCAAGGGTGCCCAAAGCGCACCGCCCGGCCGTGGAGGCGTTCCTCGACACGCCACCGCCGGCTGACGGACGCACACTGGTGTTCTCCCACAACGACCTGGGAATCGAGCACGTCCTCATCGACCCGGTCACCTGCGCAGTAACCGGCGTCATCGACTGGAGCGATGCCGCGATCGTCGATCCGGCCTGTGACTTCGGCCTCCTCTACCGCGACCTGGGTCCCGAAGCTGCCCGCCTGGCCCTGCGCAACTACCCAGCCGGCACCCGTGAGATCGGTGCCCGAGCCGCCTTCTACGCCAGATGCAGCGTCCTGGAGGACATGGCCTATGGAATCGAGACAGGGCACCTTAAATACCTCGACAAGAGCCTTACCGCCCTGAAATGGCTGTTTCCGACGCAGTCAGAGTGAGCAGCCACCACTTGATGTCGCGCGATTGCCCTGATCGGCATCTGCTCCGCCCGGTGCGGATCCCTAGCAGCTCGCTCTGCGGAAGACCGGTACTGAGCGCCGCTTCACGGACTGTTTGCGAAAGTTCCCGATATCGTCCCGACCATCGTGCAGCCGGGACGCTGCCTCCATGAGCCTGACCGCAACCTGGAAGCCGAGATGCGCCCGGGCGGACTGCCCCGCCCGCTGGAACGGGTATCCGTCGGCTGTTCGGGCAGACGAGACGTCATGCACGGACTACATGCGCGTCCCGCCAGCAGCAGTCTCATCGGCCAGGCCTCCACGGCCGAGACATCGCCGCCCGGTCACGACGGCGCCAAGCACTCACGCCGAGGCCGGCGCACCGGCCGCCTGCGCCGCCGCGTCCTCGCCTACCGGGCAATCGATTTCCTGTCCACGCACATCCCGGACGACCCCGGCCCGGGCGACGAGTGCCTGCTCCTCGTACACACCCGCCAGGTCGTCGGCCAGGTTTGGTATCGGATCTGCACCGACTGCGCCCAGGGTGTCATCACCGCCGTCGTCATCGACGAGCGCTTCCACAGCACCGGCCTGGGCACCCGTGCGCTGTCACACCTACGGTCCCGCCACCCGGGACTGACCTGGCGCAGTACGCTGCACAAGCGCACCACCCGTGATCTCCTGCGCCGGATGCGCATTCCCACAACCACTTCTGCCATGCCGTGCCCGCACGTTCACCAGACACTCTCTGCCCCGGCCGGCCCGATACTCGCCAGCGGCTGACCTCAACGTTCAGCGGTCACGGTGCACCTGCCAGCGCAGCAGGTCATGGGTGGTCTGCCGTCGCGCCCCTTGGTGAACTGGTACATCACCGCGCAGCGTGGCGGAGCCGGCATGGGTGAGGGGTGGCGGGGCATCCGAGGTGGTGAAGGGAGTGTGCTGACCGCGCTTCCGGTGCCGCTCGTCGACGTCAAGAGCCTCTTGGGGGTGAGAAGGTGAAGGGCTTCCGCAGCTTCATCCTGCGCGGTAACGTCGTCGACCTGGCCGTCGGCATCGTCATCGGGGCAGCCTTTACCGCCGTGGTGAACGGCTTCGTCAGCGCCTTCCTGACCCCACTCGTCGGGCTGGCCACCGGCGCCACCGGCGACATGAGCCGCAAGACCTTCACCGTAGGTGCCACCAAGTTCCCCTACGGCGCCTTCCTCAACGCGGCGATCAGCTTCCTCCTTCTTGCCAGCGCCCTGTACTTCCTGGTCGTGCTCCCGATCAACAAACTGCACGAACGCCTTGCCCCGCACCACGACGTCCAGGCCCCCAAACGGGACTGCCCCGAATGCCTCAGCCCCGTACCCGCCCAGGCCCGACGCTGCGCCTCCTGCACCGTCTCCCTGCCCGCCGTACCAGCTCAGGCAGGGGAGACGACTCAGCGCGCCGGGTGACCCCGACCTCCATGGCCCGGCCCGGGTTGCCGGGCCCGCGCGGGTACATCCGTGATGACCGGAGTGACCGACGGCGTCCGATGCCGAACGGGCTGCGTGGCTTCACCGCCGGCGCGTCGATGACGGTGTCGCCCTGACCACCGAGCTGTCGCGGCGGCTCGGCGGCGGCGTCCTGTACGACCCGCGCTCTGGCGAACCCCGCACACTCGGGCCGGGCGTCAGCTGCCGCTGGAGGTGACCGTCGGCCACCTGGAGAAGCCTGTGACCAACGCCCCTACCACGCCCCGGGCTCGGCGCCTCGCCGGCGAGCCGGCCCGGCCCCTTCTCGCGCTCGGGGCCGCCCGGGACGCCTACGCGGTCGGGTGACTTGAAACCCCGGATCGGGGAACCGGAAGAGATGCCCTGCCCCATAAGGGGAGGGCCGGGTCTGCGGACGCCCGGCTCCCTCACCGGAAGAAGGATGATGATGGCGCACGAAGACGACGGTGGGCAGGCCGTGCCGAACACCCCGGGCATGCGCCCCGATGGCGACGGTGTCACACGCCGCCGTCCGCTGCGCGAGCAGCACGTCGAGGAGACGGTCGAGGTCGGGGTGCCGGTCCGCACGGCCTACAACCAGTGGACGCAGTTCAAGACGTTCCCGCGCTTCTCGACCGTGGTGCGCGACGTCGAGCAGATCAGGCCTACCGTCACCGCGTGGACCATCGGCTACGGCCCCCTGCGTCACCGTTTCGCGGTCGAGATCGTGGAACAGGACCCTGACGCCTACCTGGCCTGGCGTGGCCTGGAGCAGCACCCCACCCACCAGGGCGAGGTCGAGTTCAGGCCGACGGAGTCCGGTGGCACCGCGATCACGGTCCGGATGCTCCTCAAACCGCAGGGGGCCGCGAAGATCCTCACCCGCTCGTCCAGGGTCGTGGGGCTGACCGTGCGACTGGTGCGCGGGGAACTGGTGAGCTTCAAGCACTTCATCGAAGGGCTCGGTCAGGAGGGCGGTGCCTGGCGCGGCACCATCCGCAACGGCCGGGTTCAGCACGACACCCCGGAACCGCCCAGGAGCCGTGTCGCCCAGTGGCCCGTCGGCTGACCCGCTTACCGCACACGGCAAGAGAAAGGCCAAGCGATGCAGAACCCGCCCGGTGAGGAGCCGGAGACCTCCCTCTCCGTGACACCGCCGAAGAAGTGGGCGGCCGGGGTTCCCGCCGTCGTGCACGCGCTGGAGTACTCCCTGGAGCAGACCTCCCCGCGCAAGACCGGGGTCGACCTGCTCACCATGAACCAGGTGGGCGGGGTCGACTGCCCCGGCTGCGCGTGGGCGGACCCCGCTCCAGGCCGGCGCCATCGCAATGAGTACTGCGAGAACGGCGCCAAGCACATCAACGACGACGCCACGAAGCGCCGGATCACCGCCGACTTCTTCCGCGAGCACAGCGTGTCCGATCTGGCCGCCCGCTCCGACATGTGGCTCAACCAGCAGGGCCGGCTCACCGAGCCGATGATCAAACGGCCCGGGTCGGACCACTACGAGCCCATCGGCTGGAACGACGCCCTGGGCGTCCTGGCGCAGGAACTGAAGGGGCTGGACTCGCCCGACGAGGCGGTCTTCTACACCTCCGGCCGGGCCAGCAACGAGGCCGCCTTCGTCTTCCAGCTCTTCGCCCGCGCCTACGGCACCAACAACCTGCCCGACTGCAGCAACATGTGCCACGAGTCCAGCGGCTTCGCCCTGAACGAGACGCTGGGCGTCGGCAAGGGCACCGTGAGTCTCGACGACCTCCACCACGCGGACCTGATCTTCCTGGTGGGGCAGAACCCGGGCAGCAATCACCCCCGGCAGCTTTCGGCCCTGGAGGAGGCCAAGCGCAACGGCGGCCGCATCGTAGCGGTGAACCCGTTGCCGGAGGCGGGGCTGCGACGCTTCAAGAACCCGCAGAGGCCGCGTGGGGTCGTGGGGCGGGGCACCCAGATCGCCGACCGCTTCCTGCACATCAAGCCGGGCGGGGACCTCGCGCTGTTCCAGGCACTGAACCGGCTGTTGCTGGAGGCGGAGGACGCCCGTCCCGGCACCGTCCTGGACCACGACTTCATCAACGCCCACACCTCCGGTTTCGAGGAGTTCGCCCGGCACGCCCGCACCGTCGACTGGGACGACGTGCGCGCGGCGACGGGACTGACCCGCGAGGAGATCGAGAAGGTCCGCGACGAGGTCCTGCGCAGCGAACGCGTCATCGTGTGCTGGGCGATGGGCATCACCCAGCACAAGCACGGCGTACCCACCATCCGGGAGATCGTCAACTTCCTGATGCTGCGCGGCAATCTGGGGCGCGCCGGCACGGGCGCCTGCCCGGTGCGCGGCCACAGCAACGTCCAGGGCGACCGCACCATGGGCATCTGGGAGCAGATGCCGGACACCTTCCTGGACGCCCTGCAGAAGGAGTTCGGCTTCGACCCGCCGCGCCCGCACGGCCTGGACTCGGTGAACTCGATCAAGGCGATGCTGGAAGGCCGCGTCAAGGTCTTCCTCGCCCTGGCCGGGAACTTCGTGCGCGCGGCGCCCGACAGCGAGGTCACCGAGAAGGCGATGCGTTCGTGCCGGCTGACCGCCCACATCTCCACCAAGCTCAACCGCTCGCACACCGTCTGCGGCGACACCGCCCTGATCCTGCCGACGCTGGGGCGCACCGAGCGTGATGTCCAGGCCGACGGCGAGCAGTTCGTCACCGTCGAGAACTCCATGAGCCAGGTGCACACCTCCCAGGGACGACTCGAACCGGCCTCGCGCATGCTGCTCAGCGAGGTCGCCATCCTGTGCCGGCTCGCCCGGCTGAGCCTCGGCGGCGAGGGGGACATCCCCTGGGCCAAGTTCGAGGGCGACTACAACACCATCCGCGACAGCATCTCCCGGATCGTGCCGGGCTTCCACGACTTCAACGCCCGGGTGACCCGTCCGGGAGGCTTCCAGCTACCCAACCCGGTCAACGAGGGCGTGTTCAGGACCGAGACCGGCAAGGCCCGGTTCACCTGCAACGAGCGGGTGGTCCCCCGGGCCCCCGAGGGTCACCTGCTGCTGCAGACCTTGCGCTCGCACGACCAGTGGAACACCGTTCCGTACACCAACAACGACCGCTACCGCGGCATCCACGGCAGCCGCCACGTGATCCTCGTCAACCCGGCCGACCTGTCCGAACTCGGCCTCGCCCAGGGCGATCGCGTGGACCTGGTGAGCGTCTGGGAGGACGGCACCGAGCGCCGGGCCGAGAACTTCGAAGTCGTGTCCTACCCGGCGGCCAAGGGTTCGGCCGCCGCCTACTACCCGGAGACGAACGTCCTGGTGCCGCTCGACAGCGTCGCCGACGTAAGCAACCAGCCCACGTCGAAGGGCATCGTCGTCCGCCTCGAACCCACGGGTGACCGATCCCGGCCGGCACCCGTCTGACCGAAACCGACGCCGCCGCGGGACCCGCTGGAGTTCTGTTTGCCGCCGGGCACCGCGTGGATGAAGGAGTGCAGCCATGCGCGGGCGCTGCGGGCGACGAGGCCGGGGTCGTCTGGCAGGTTCTGGGCCAGCTGGTTCAGGTCGAGGTCGGCGTATTGCGGCCGGGCGACGCGAGCATCCAGGGATGGGATGGTCGTTCTCCACCGGGTGGGTCAGCCGGGACTGGCCGACGACCCGGGGGGCGCCGTCTCCGGGCGCCGCCCGCTGTAAGGCGACCGCAGCCCGCTTCTTAGGCGAGATGGCGGTTGGCAGCATGCCGGGCTAAACGCTGCGTGCAGTTTCCTGGACGGCGCATAAGACTTCGGTCTGAGGCGGCTGCCCCCTACGGAGACGCCCTGTTCAAGCTGAACCCATCGGCGTGAGCGGACCTTCTGCGGCGAGCGTGTCGGCTCGCACGTGATGTCTGCACAGTGAACGAGCCATCCCAATGAGTGGCGCTCGACGCCGATAACCACCATGGGCGGCGAGTGTTCAGTCTCTTCTTCACACAGGTGCCGCTGCGGCACCTCGACCGCCCACTCGCGCGAGATCACGCGCTCAGCGTACGTGGCAGTCCAGATCGCCCGCGTGGGGACGGGGCGAACGTTGACTGATGCGGCACTAGCTGATGGACATCGAGCGCTGCGCCGTCGACGGTGAGTGGGACGGATTTCACGGTATCGTCGTCGACTCGGAGACGGGCAAGGTCGGCGGGTTCTTGCCGTGGCTGCGCAGCGCAGGCCGGACGGGCTGCGCAAGGCGCTTACCTGCTGCGGTCGGGCCTGTGGCCGGTCACGCCGCCCGCGCGCGTGGTGGGATCCTTGGCATCTGCGTCGTGGGAGCAGGGCCAGGACGCCGTTCGTCGCAGATTACATACCGCTCGTCGATTGCGGCGCTCCTTGCTGATTGACCCTGAACCGGCGTGATCGTGAAGCTCGAATGCCAACCATCCGCGGAACAAGGAGGAAATCATGGACGATTCACGTGATGTGACTGCCGTGACCCAGGCGCGGATGGGTCGACGCACCTTCCTTGGCGGAGTCGGCGCCGCCGCTCTTGGCGCCGCCGGCCTGGGAGGCATCAACCTGTTCACCGGCGCCGCTGTGAGTCCGGCGGTGGCCGCGACCGCGGTGCCGGAGGCGGACAAGGACCCGCTCAACCTGCTCCAGCGGATGCTGTCCTACGACACACAGAACCACGGCGAAGGCGCGAACACGCGCCCGCACGCGGAGATGCTCAAGGCGGTGTGGGAGAACGCCGGGGTGCCCGCACAGATCATCGACACTCCGCAGCCGAACAACGTGCACCTGATCGCGCGGATCCCCGGGACCAGCTCCGCCGCGCCGCTGCTGATGCTTGGCCATTCCGACGTGGTGCCGGTCGAACGGGAGAACTGGTCCGTCGATCCGTTCTCCGGCACGGTGCGTGGCGGGGAGGTGTATGGCCGCGGCGCCCTCGACATGAAGGGTGCGAACTCGGCGACGATCAGCGCTCTGCTGCGGCACATCTCCGAGGGGTCCCGGTTTGAGCGCGACATCATCGTGCTCACCGACTGCGACGAGGAGGCCGGCTCGTTCGGGTCGCGGTGGCTGGCGACCAACCACTGGGACAAGGTGGACGCCGGCATGGTCCTCACCGAGGGCGGCTGGTTCCTGGCGCAGAACGACAAGACCACCCCGATGCTGATCACCGCCACCCGGCAGGACAAGGTCTACTTCAACCTGGACCTGACCGCCCACGGCACCGCCACGCACTCCTCCAAGCCCAACTCCGACGCCGCGATCGTGACGTTGTCCCGGGCGGTCGCTGAACTGGGCAGTTGGCTCGCGCCGGTGCACCTCACCGCGGTGACACGCGAGTACTTCGCGGCGCTGGCGAAGGCAACCGACGACGCGGAGTTCGCCCGCGCCATCAAGCTCATGCTCTCCGCGCGAAGCCAGAACGCACGGGAACGAGCCGCGCGGGTCGTGGTATCGAAGTCCTCCTACCCGTGGCTGCACCAGGCCCTGCTTCGGACCACGCATGCGTTCGTCATCGAGGACTCCGGCTACAAGGAGAACGTGATCCCCTCCTCGGCGCATGTCCGGATCAACTGCCGTGGCATCCCCGGCGGGCAGAAGCCCCGCGACTTCCTCGCCCAGGTCCGCGAGATGACGGCCCGCCGCGGCATCGAAGTGGCGCTCGCCGCCCCGGCGGGAAAAACCGAGGAGCAGTACCTCGACGAGCTCGACAAGATGTGGGCGACGCCGCCGGCCGACATCGACACTCCGCTGTTCCGCGCTCTGGCAGGCGCCGCCGGCGAGACCTACCCCGGCACGGTCTTCGCACCGGCCCTGTTCGAAGCAGGCACCAGCCTGGCGCCGTGGCGCGAGCGCGGCATCCCCGGATACGGCGTTTACCCGTACGTACTCGACAACGACCAGCTCATCACAATGCACGGAAACAACGAACGGATCTACGTCGAGGCGCTGCGGCAGGGGACCGCGTTCATGTACCGGATGTTCTCCCGCTTCCTCAGCTGACAAGTCGATACCCAGCAGGCATGCGCCTGCGATCGAAAGGGAAAGGATGTGCGTTGCCCGATGCAGGCAGGGGCTGCACGGGGACACTCATGACGAACCGCCAGGCACGTCGGCTACGTGGTGGCGTTGCCCAAGTCCCAGCAGATCAAGTCCCTGGCCGGGATCTGGCGCATCGACCAACTCATCGAGGATGCTCCTGCTGATGCCTGGCAGCGGCTGTCCTGCGGCGAAGGGGCGAAGGGCCTGCGAGTCTACGACTGGGCCGCGGCCAAACTGGCTGCCAACCTCATCCGCCCGATCGGCGCACCCGACCGCGTCCTCTTCACCGGCTACTGGTGCGGGCGGCCACCGAGCAGTCGCGGCGAGGCTGGTACTGCTGGCGGTCTTGCTCGCGATCGATCCGGCTGGTTGGGCGGGTAGCCGGGCGTACCCAAAAATCCTTTTGCGGTGCCGCGGCTCGGGGCCCAGACTGTGCCGGTGCTGATCCGACGCGAAACGCCTGCCGATGTCCCCGCCGTAAGCACCGTCACCGCGGCAGCTTTCGCCAAGCCGGAGACTCCGGTTCCTGTGGAGGTAACCCTCCTCGATGAGCTGCGCACCTGCGACGGCTGGCTGCCGGAACTGTCGCTCGTGGCGCTCAGCGACAAGGACGAGGTAGTAGGCCACGTGGTCTGCACTCGTGGCCATGTCGGCACTGCCTCCGCCCTGGGCCTCGGCCCGCTCAGCGTGCACCCCGACCACCAGCGCCGCGGCGTCGGCCTCGCCCTTGTCCACACCGTGCTCGGCGCAGCGGATGCCCTGGGCGAGCCCCTCGTCGCCCTCCTTGGCAGCCCCGCGTACTACGGCCGCTACGGTTTCCGCGCCAGCACGGACTACGGCATCACCGCACCGGACCCCTCGTGGGGCGAGTACTTCCAGGTCCGCACCCTGACCGCCCACGACCCCGCGCTGCGGGGCGTCTTCAAGTACGCGGAGCCGTTCGAGCGGGTCTGACATCGGTGCAGGGGTCAGCTTTCGAGTTCCGTCGGGCGATTTCGGCTGCGTAAGCGCCCCCGTCTCCGGCGGCGGCTCGCTGCCATTCGACGGCGACGGTGATGTCGATGCCCAGGGTGCGGGCGAGGACCGCGGCGGGCAGCTCGGTGGCGAGCTGGAACAGTGCGGTCGAGCGGGCTTCCGCGAGCCTTCCCCGCGCGCGGTCGGCCTGCCTCGTCGCCTGCGGGGCCGGCGCTCGTGCCGGTGCCGCAGTTCGTGGAGGGGCTGACCGATTCGGTGACCGGCGCGGCGCCGCGGTGAACTGCTGAGATCCCCGGCCGTGGTCCGGTCCACCCCCGTCCGGCAGACCCGGCCCGATCTCTTGCACCATTTCCCGATGTTCGATGGGTGTTCGATGGGCATGTGTTCTAACCTCCTGACGATCCGTAATGGGGCGATGACCGCGTTGGCGAGGCGGTCGGCTGTGGCGTGCGCGAAGCCCGGCCGACTGGCCTTTGCCCGCGTTGCAGAGGTGCTGCGCGTCATCCGAGCAGTCAGCGCGCCATGAGAACGGCCCTGATGTGAAGGCGACACCTGCCCATGACCGAGCACGGAAACAACCCCAGCGGAGCGATGAGGCGAAGAACCGTCCTGCGTGGTGGTGGCGGCCTGCTCGCCACGGCCGCGGCGGGCCTGCTTCCGGGGTGCTCCGGGTCCGGTGGCGACGACTCGGGAGCCAGGACCCCGAAGAAGGGCGGCGTCCTGCGCGTCGGCTGCACCGGCGGCAGCGCAAAGGACACCCTCGACCCTCACAATCCCGTCATCTGGCCCGACCACGCACGGGCGGTGAACCTGTTCGAGCGGCTGTTCGTCCATGACGAGAGATACCGCGTCAAGCCCCTGCTCGCGGACTCGATGGAGCCGTCCAAGGACGGCAGGGCCTGGACGCTGAGGCTCCGTTCCGGGGTGGAGTTCCACAACGGCAAGACCCTGGACGCCGACGACGTCATCGCCTCCCTGCGCAGGATCGCGAACCCCAAGGCGCCCGCCGCCGGGGCCAGCAGCCTCGCCGTGGTCGACGTCGCGGACCTCAAGCGGATCGACTCCCTGACCGTGCGGATCCCGCTGAAGACTCCGTACGCCCTGCTGGAGGACCTGCTCGCGCAGACCGTCATGGCTGTCGTCCCGGCGGACTTCGACCTCAGGAAACCCATCGGGACCGGCCCGTTCGTCTACAAGTCCTTCACCCCTGGGGACGAGAGCGTCTTCACCAGGTTCGACAACTACTGGCGTCGCCCAGCCCATGTCGACCAACTGCACATCATCGACTTCCCCGACGACACGGCCAGGGTCAACGCGCTGCTCAGCCGGGAGATCGACGCCATGGACAACCTGCCGCTCGAGCAGATGGAGCTGGTCGAGGCCCAGGGCTGCAAGGTCCTGATCTCGGAGCCCGGGGCTTGGACCCCGCTGACCATGCGCCTGGATACCGGCCCTTTCGACGACGAGCGGGTCCGCCAGGCGATGCGGCTGATCGTCGACCGGCCGCAGATGGTCCGCCAGGTGCTCAGAGGACAGGGACGCATCGGCAACGACCTCTACGCACCCTTCGATCCGGCGTACAACCACGATCTGCCGCAGCGCGTCCAGGACCTCGACAAGGCCAGATTCCTGTTGAAAGCCGCCGGGCACGAGGGGCTCAACGTGGAGCTGGTCACCTCCAACGGCATCGGCATCGGCGCGGTCGAGACCGCGCAGCTCTTCGCCCAGCAGGCCAGGGGCGCCGGGGTGACGGTGCGGGTCCGCAAGACCGACTCCGCGACCTTCTACGGTGACAAGTACCTGAGCTGGCCGTTCGCCATGGACTACTGGTTCACGCGGAACTACCTGGCGCAGGTGGAACAGGGATCGATCGAGGGCGCCCCATACAACGAAACGCACTGGAGGGACCCGGAGTTCGTCTCCCTCGTCAACCAGGCCCGCGGCCAGTTCGACGAGGGCAAGCGCAACGAACTGCTCAAGGCGGCCCAGAAGATCGAGTACGAGCGCGGCGGCTACATCGTCTGGGGGTTCAAGAACCAGGTCGACGCGTACGCGGCCGGGGTCGGCGGACTGGTCCCGACCCCCAGCCACCCCTTGTCCGACTACCGGTTCCGCGACTTCTCCGTCGACGGCTGAGGGCCGAAGCCGTGCACGGGCGCCGCCCGGCAGGGCAAAGACCGCCGCCCGAGCGCCGGGCTCCTCGAAGGCCCGGCTCCGGACCGGCCGGCACGCCCATCGTCACCGTTCTCTCTGCACGACGCTTGAACCCCACGGGCAAAAAGGCTGTAGTCTCCGCCCGTTCGGACAAGCGATACAGATCAGCACGACAACTCACCCAGGCAACAGAGCAGCTTGCCCGTACGACATCGTTCCGGAGGCTTGGTGTCCCCGCACAAGGTGGAAGCAGCGGAACAGGCACGGCGGGGAGCGCGGATTCGGCGAAGGGCCGACGTGTTCCTCGACCGCTGGCCGTTCCAGCGCAAGCTCAACGCGCTGCTGATCATCCCCGCCGCGGTGGTCGCCGCCATCCTCGCCTACGTCATCGCGGGCCAGGTCGCACAGGCGCAGTCAGCGGCGCGCACCGCGGCCCTCGTCCGCAGCAGCGAGCAGGTCGCCTCCCTCGTCGACGACCTGCAGAGGGAGCATCAGCAGGCGATTCTGCTCTCGGTGCGCTACCAGGCCGCGGAGCCCGGTGGGCCCGCGCCGTCGCCGCGGGACTACCGCCGGGCCCAGCGGGCCGTCGACCGCCAGGTCGCCGAGGTCCGCTCCGCGTTCGGATCCCGCCTTCCCGCGGCGGAGACCAGGGCGTTGCGGGGCGTCGCCGGGCTGACCGGGCTGCGCAAGACGGTCGAAGGCGCCTACCTCCCGGCCGACAGCATCGACCCGGTCTATGGCTCCATGGTGTCCAACCTCATCGACGGGCTCGGCCTCGGCGGATCCGCGGGCGGTGCGGTGTCGTCGCCCGAGAACGTCCTGGACACCCTGCTGCGCGCGGACGCCGCGCATGCCGCGTTCGAGACCGGTGTCTTCTCCGCCCAGACCGGCGACTCCAGCGCGCTCACGGAATTCACCGGCGCGGTGGGCAGCCTCCAGCTCTACAACCACCACGCCCAGCGCTTCAGCCGGATCGCCTCGGTGGCCCAGAGCGGCCGGCTGGCCCGGATCGAGCGCAACGCGCACCAGAACGCCATCCGGTCCGAGTTCGCGTCCCTCCAGTTCGATCCCTCCTCCCTGGAGGCCAGGGACCTCGACGAGGTGCGGGCGGCCGTCGACAAGGCCATCGCGGCGTATCCGACGTACGAGAAGCAGGCTTCCACCCGGCTGGAGATCACCCGGTCACTGATCCACCAGATCGCGGACGACGGCGACCGGGCCTCTTCCGAGGCCTGGTGGCGAGTGGGGTGGCTGCTGACCACGGTGGTGCTGATCTTCGCCTTCTGGCTGCTGCTCTCCCTCCTGGTCCGGCGCTCCGTCGTGCGGCCCGTGCGGATGCTGACCGCCGCGGCCCAGCAGGTGGCCAGGGCGACCGGGCAGGAGCTCGCGCGGGTGGCGGACGACGAGGCCGAGGACGACGGCCGGCTCAGGCTGAACGCAGTCCCGGTGCGGGCACGCGACGAGATCGGCACGCTGGCGGAGGCGTTCAACGAGGTACAGGAGACGGCCGCCGCCCTGCTGCAGCGCCAGGTGCTCAGCCGGCGCAATGTGGCGGAGATGTTCGGCAACGTCGGGCGGCGCGTCGGCAACCTGACCGCGCGCCAGCTGGCGCTGATCGATGCGGTCGAGCGTGAGGAGACCGACCCCGCGCTGCTCGACCAGCTCTACCACATCGACCACCTGGCGGTGCGCCTGCAGCGCAATGCCGACAGTCTGATGCTGCTCGCCGGGCTGGCGGAGACCGCTCTCGAGGCCCGGCCGACAGCGCTGACCAACGTCGTACGGGGCGCGCTCGCCCAGATCGAGGAGTACCAGCGGATCCACCTGCGTGTGCTGGACGAGGTCACCGTCGCGCCCGACATCGTCGGCGATCTGACCCTGATGCTCGCCGAGCTGATGGAGAACGCGGTGGCGTTCTCCCCTGCCGAGAGCCCCGTCGAGGTGCGGGTGCGCTCCCAGGGCGAGGCGGCGGTGGTCGAGGTCGTCGACCACGGGCTCGGCATGAGCGCCGAGCGTCTGAAAGAGGAGAACGAGCGGCTGGTGCGCCGCGAGCGGCTCGACCTTGTCCCCACCAAGGTCCTCGGGCTCTTCGTGGTCGGCCGGATCGCCCGGCGCTGGGGCGTCAGGGTCACGTTGACCGCGACGATGGGCGGTGGGGTCACCAGCAGGGTCTTCATCCCCTCGACGCTGCTCATGCCGTTGAGCCACGTGCCCGCGGTGTTCGCGGGCGAGGACTTTTCCTCGTCGGTCCTCCCCACCCGGAGTCGGCCCGTGGGGCCCGCCAAGCCCCCAGCGCTCACCGGGCCTGCCGTCACATCCGCCGTTCCCCAGCAGCATCCCCAGCCCTCGCGGCGAACCCCCGCGGATGGCGCACCGCGGGACAGCGCCGGGAAGGAGCCCGCACCGTTGCCGCGACGTGTCCCGCGGACCGCGCACACGGCCGGTCCGCCCCCCGAAACCCGGTCCGCGAACACCGCCGAAAGGGCCGCAGCGCAGGCGCAGGAGCACCCGGATGGCGAGGCACTCACCCCGGCACCGGCCGCGCCGCCGCTACGGCGCCGCGTGCGCGGCGCCACGCTCGAGAACGCCGCGGCGGCACGCCGGCCGACGCCGACGCCGACGTCGCGCCGGCCGCTCGACGCGGAGGCCGTCCGCTCCTCGATCGAAGAGTTCGAGGAGGCGGTGGCCCGGGCCGAGCGCGAGAGCGCGCAGCCGGGACAACAACCGACTCGGATGCCGGCATCACCAGAATCCCCGGAGGAACCGGAAGGAGTGGGGCAGTGACCACGTCGACAGGTGGAACTCAATTCAACCCAGTGGAGCCCGTTGACCTGCGTGCCGCCGCAGAGGACTTCACCTGGCTGCTCAACCGATTCGCGACGGAGACCGCGGGCGTGGTGGATGCCATCGCTGTCTCCTCCGACGGTCTGCTGATAGCGGTCTCGCGGCTGTGCGACCACGCGGACTCCGAGCGTCTCGCGGCGATCGTCTCGGGAATCACCAGCCTGGCCGCCGGCGCTTCGGGCAACTACGGCCTCGGCGCCCTCAACAAGGTGATCATTGATCTGGAAGGAGGCCATCTCCTCGTCTCCGCGATCGGCAGCGGATCCGTGCTCGGCGTCGTCACCTCGAACGAGGCGAAGCTGGGGAACGTCGCCTACGAGATGACCCTGTTCGCCAACCGGGTGGGCGCGGCCCTCAGCCCCGAGCTGGTCCTCGAGCTCAAGAACAGCGTCGGTTCCCCGGCCACCGGGTGAACCGTCCGCCACCACATGCAGCAGGAAGGAAAGACCCAGAATGGCGTCCGAGGGTGGCCAGCACCACCCGGGCTCCGGCGGTTCGGGATCCGCCGGCCGCCCTTCGGCGATCCGGCCGTTCCTGCTGACCGCGGGAAGGGTTGCGGGCAGCGACGCGGTAGCGCCGCTCCCCATCGAGACCCAGGTCGTGACCACCTCGTTGGGCTTGGCCACCCTCGAAACCCTGGCCTTCGAACACCGCGACATCGTCGCCGTATGCCGACGGCCGCAGTCGCTGGCCGAGGTCGCCGCGAAGCTGCACCTGCATCTGAACGTCGTCCGTGTGCTCGCGGCCGACCTGCGCGCCCATGCGCTCCTCGCCGTATACGTGCCCAGTGCCGATGCCTCCCGCGACGTCTCCGTTCTGCGAAGGGTGATCGCTGGTCTCCGTGGCGTCGCCGAATCCGAAGGGATACACCGTGACAGCCAACGGGATTGACGCACCGTGCGTCCCACACGAGACCGAACGGCCGCCCCTTCCCGTGAAGATGGTGATCGCGGGCGGGTTCGGCGTCGGCAAGACCACGACGGTGGCGTCAGTCTCGGAGATCGAACCGCTCACCACCGAGGCGTCGATCACCGAGGTCGCGGCGGGCGTGGACGATCTCAGCCACACCCCTCACAAGACCACCACCACGGTCGCCATGGACTTCGGCTGCATCACCCTCGATCCGACCCTGAAGCTGTACCTGTTCGGGACGCCCGGCCAGGAGCGTTTCGGCTTCATGTGGGACTACCTGGTGGAGGGCGCCCTGGGCGGATTGGTGATCGTCGACACCCGCCGCCTCGACGACTGCTTCGCCGCGGTGGACTACTTCGAGCACCGGGACATCCCGTTCGCGGTGGCCGTCAACGCCTTTGACGGCGAGGTCGCGCACGAGCTTGACGAGGTGCGCTGGGCGCTGGACGTCAGCGACCACGTCCCGCTGTTCGTCTTCGACGCCCGAGAACGGGGCTCGGTGCTCGACGCACTGCTGGTGGTACTCGACCATGCGCTGAAGCGGGCGGAGGCGTAGGCGGTACACGCCCGTCCGCAGGTGGTCGGCGGCGGCGACGGTGACGGCCGTCTCCACCGCGGCACGTGTCTGAAGAACCAAGTGGACGCTTCCGGAGTGCTTCTGCGGTGGTGAGGGGGTTTCTGGTCTGTGGTGTTGGGGGTTCGTTGATAACTGTGTCTGCTCGGCTCATCCTGGGCCGATGCCGAGCGCGATGGGAGCCCACCGCCGCATCCCGCGACGGCCGGCACTCGCGAGTGCAGCGGGCGAGGGCAGGAACGGCGCCTGCGGCGTAGCCGGGAGCGCCCCGGCGGAGCGGAGCGCAGCCGGTTTGATGCGTCGGCCTTGGACCTAACGAAGCCATGTAGTGGCACGCGTGTGGCACGGACCCGAACACCCAGAAGGGCCGGCCTGGGAGGAACCCCTCCTGAGCCGGCCCTTTGTGATGTGCCCCCCGGCAACGATTCGAATCTGCGCCACCCGCTGCTGAAGTCCGCTGTCGTTGATGTCGTCCCTCCAACAGATTCGGGGCAGGGGCAGAGCTCACTCCAACGGGTCGGACGGTTGACCCACTTCCATCAGACGTGTTGGTTGGGGCAGCCCCAGACCATACGGCAGGTTCGGCGGTCGAATTGTTCGAGCCGCACCTGCTGCCGAGAGCGTTCGGACCGATCCCTGACCTGTAGCCGCCCAACGCGTGGCGGTTTCTTCCCGTGGTTATGTGGTCCGCACATGTACCGGAACGTTCGGATCGGCCCATACGATCACGCCATGGCGATGACGGGCTTGGACGACCGGGTGACGACGGCGGAAAACTACCGCCGCTTCGCCGAGCACGAGGCGGCGGGACGGTCCCCCGCCTACGAGGCGCTGGCCCTCGCGGTGGCGTCCGACCCGGACCTGCTGGGTTTCCTGAACATCCTGCCCGCCGACAAGCGCCAGCCGAACCTGCTGTTCGCCGCGGCCCGCCACATGCTCCGTACGGTGCCCGACGCGGACGCGCTTCGGGAGCTGGCCGCCACGCGGGCCGGGGAACTGCGGGCGATGATGCTGTCGCGGCGCACCCAGACCAACGAGCCGGGCCGCTGCGCAACGCTTCTGCCCGCGCTGGCTGCGCTCGATGGGCCGCTTGCCCTGATCGAGGTCGGCGCGAGCGCCGGACTGTGCCTGCACGTCGACCGATACTCCTACGACTACGGCCACACGCACCTGACCGGCCGTGACCCACAGGCACCGACACTCCGGTGCCGGGCAGAGGGACCGCACCCAGAACTGCGGATGCCCGAGGTGGCATGGGCGGCCGGCATCGACCTCAACCCGCTCGATCCGTCGGATCCCGGGGACCGGTCCTGGCTCGAGTGCCTGGTGTGGCCGGGGCAGACGGCCCGCCGCGAACGCCTCGTTTCCGCATTGGCAACCGCGCAGCGCCACCCTATGCCTGTGCACGAGGGCGACCTGCTCGAAGCGCTGCCGGCCCTCGTCGAGCAGGCGCCCCGGGACGCGCGTGTTGTGGTCTTCCACTCGGCGGTGCTGGCATACGTCGGGCCGCAGCTCCGCGCCGACTTTGCCGGGCTGGCCCGCGAGCTTGACGTCGTATGGATCGCGAACGAGGCGCCGGGCGTGGTCGCCGACGTCACGCCGCCCCGGTTCGAGACCTCGCCGTTCGTCCTCACCGTCGGTGGCGCACCTGCCGCCTTCACCCACCCGCACGGCGACTGGATCCGCTGGATCTAGCACGTGCAGCTGGCATCGCGCATCCCCGCCTCCCGGTACCCGGGACGACGCCGTTCCCCGGTGTCCCGACGGTGGGTGCTTACTACTGCCCAGCCACTCCCAGTTGTCCGGGTGCAGGCATAACACGTGCAGTGCGGCAGATCGTCTCCGGACCCCCAGGCCAGAGCGGGGTGGGGGTGGTCACCCGTGGGCGGCGCCTGTCAGCGTTGGTCGGCCTCGGACGGCCCAGGCCCGGCGCTTTCCGTCGCCCGGGACGCCGGCTACCAGGTCGCCTATCTGCCCGGACTGGCCATGCGTCGGATCGCCGACCTCTACCCGGGTGAGGCCAAGACCGACGCCCGCGACGCGGCCGTCATCGCGGACGCCGCCCGCACCACGCCCCACACCCTGCGCTCCCTGGAACTCGCCGACGAGATCACCGCTGAGCTGACCATGCTGGTCGGCTTCGACCAGGACCTGGCCGGCGAGGCCAATCGCACCTCCAACCGCATCCGCGGCCTGCTCACCCAGTTCCACCCCAGCCTCGTACGCGTCCTGGGACCACGTCGCCACCACCTGGCTGCTGGAGCGCTACGGATCCCCGGCCGCTCTGCGCAAGGCCGGCCGCCGCAAACTTGTCGAGGTGATCCGGCCCAAGGCACCGCGCATGGCCACCCGGCTCATCGACGACATCTTCACCGCTCTCGACGAGCAGACCGTCGTCGTCCCCGGCACCAGCACCCTGGACGTGATCGTGCCCTCTCGGCGAGGTCGCTGGCCGCCGTTCACGAACAAAGCCGGGCCCTCGAAGCCCGGATCGAGGCCCTGCTGGTGGAGGCCCACCCTCTTTCGAAGGTCCTGACCTCGATGCCCGGCATCGGCGTCAGGACCGCCGCAGTCCCCCTGGCCACCGTCGGCGACGGCAGCAGCTTCCCCACCGCCGCCCACCTGTCCTCCTACGTCGGCCTCGCACCGGGGGGCGGTGGGGCGCTGGAGGTCCTCGGTCACGGGTTGTTCCGTCGCCGACGCCTGTCTGGCCTGCGTCTTCTACGTTGTGGGCGCCTGCGTGTCTT
>NZ_JBEYXZ010000017.1:0-135014 GCF_040645305.1 Streptomyces sp. NPDC046831
GCTCCCTGGCGATGCTGCACACCAAACACGCCGACCTGCCCTCCCGCAAACACGGCAACCCCCCGCAGTAGAACCGGCGGGCCCACCACGGGCCCACCGAGAACACGCTGCGACCCGCCGCGGTAACCCCGCGGACCCACCGCGGACATGCCGCGGACCTCTCTTTCCCGGAGACTGACACTCATGGACATGCCCGACATCCGCGTCGAGAAGGGCCACGCCGAGCCCGAGGAAGTCGCCGCCCTCACGGCCATCCTCCTGGCCCGCGCCGCCGCCCACACCCCCACCACCCCCGCCCACCGCCGCCGCACCAAGGCCGGCTGGCGCCGCCTGGAACGCGAGAACGGCTTCCGCGCCCCGCACAGCTGGCACGCTTAAGGCCGCGCCGCTCGTGCCCGCTGAAGAAGGGCTCCTCCACCGGGAGGAGCCCTTCTTCGTGTCCGCGGCCGGGGATCGTGCGCGTAGCCGGGGATGGCGCGCGCGGCCAGGGTGCGTGCGCGCGGCCGGGAGGACGGACGAAGGCCCTCCCCGGGCGAGCCGGGAAGGGCCTTCGTCGGTGTTCCGAGGCCGCCCTAGCGCAGGCGGGCCATCAGCGCGTGCTCGACGAGCGTGATCAGCGCCGACTTGGCGTCCGCGCGGTGGCGGGCGTCGGTGGTGATGATCGGGGCGTCGGGGCCGATCTGCAGGGCCTCGCGCACCTCGTCGGGCGTGTAGGGCTGGTTGCCGTCGAAGCCGTTGAGGGCGATGACGAACGGCAGCCCGCTGTTCTCGAAGTAGTCCACGGCCGGGAAGCAGTCGGCCAGCCGCCTGGTGTCGACCAGCACGATCGCGCCGATGGCGCCGCGCACCAGGTCGTCCCACATGAACCAGAAGCGGTCCTGGCCCGGGGTGCCGAACAGGTACAGGATCAGGTCCTGGTCGAGCGTGATACGGCCGAAGTCCATGGCCACCGTGGTGGTGGTCTTGTCCCCGGTGTGGGTGAGGTCGTCGATGCCCGCCGAAGCAGACGTCATGACGGCCTCCGTGCGCAGCGGGTTGATCTCCGAGACGGCGCCGACGAACGTGGTCTTGCCCACGCCGAAGCCGCCCGCCACCACGATCTTCGCGGAGGTGGTGGAGCGGGAAGGACCGCCGCTAGAGCTTGCGAAGTCCACTGAGCACCCTTTCGAGCAGTGTCACGTCTGGCTGGCCACCGGCGTTCTCGTCGCCGCCGGGCTGATGGATGGCGACCAGGCCCGCCTCCGCCAAGTCGGCGACGAGGATCCTGGCCACGCCGAGAGGGATCGTCAGCAGGGCCGAGACCTCGGCCACCGACTTGATCTCGCGGCACAGATTGCAGATCCGCTGATGTTCGGGCAGCTGGCCCTGCATCTGGTGCGGCTGTGCGGTGGTGTGCACCAGTGCCTCGATGGCGAGCTGGTACCGCGGCCTGGTGCGGCCGCCCGTCATGGCGTACGGGCGCACCAGGGGGTTGTGCGACGCCCCCGCGGGCGACGCCTCGGGGGCGCGTCGCGGCGGCTGCACCGGCTGGATGCGCGGCGCGGCCGGCTGGTCGTACGGCGAGGGGCCGGGGCCCTGCGGCGCGTACGGCTGCCGGTGGCCGGGGGCGGAGGGGAAGCCGTACCCGTTCGGATCGCCCTGGCCCTGGGCAGGGCCGTAGGCCCAGTTGTCCGACGACGAACCGCCTGGGGGTGTTGCCACTTTCTCCTCCTCCGACTGTGCCGGGCACCCATCCCTGTGAGGCCGCGTCCCGAAAACCTTACGGTGCCGGGACGCAACAACGCACCGTTCGCCTGCTAGTTGAGAAGGCTTCCCTGGAGTTCCGCGCGCAGGTCCGGGGTCAGGACCGTGCCGGCGCGGTCCACCAGCAGGGCCATCTCGTAACCAATGAGGCCGATGTCCGCCTCGGGGTGGGCGAGAACCGCGAGCGACGAACCGTCGGAGATGGACATGATGAAGAGGAATCCCCTCTCCATCTCCACAACCGTCTGGTTCACGCTGCCGCCCTCGAAGATGCGCGAGGCACCGGCGGTCAGTGAGGTCAGACCGGAGGCGACGGCCGCGAGCTGGTCGGCGCGGTCGCGGGGAAAGCCTTCGGACATCGCCAGAAGGAGTCCGTCGGCGGAGACCACCACGGTGTGGGACACCCCGGGGGTGTTCTCCACGAAGTTGGTGATCAACCAGTTCAGGTTCTGTGCCGCCTGGCTCATCGGGCTCACACTAACGCTCCTGGTTGTAGGTGCTGTCAGGACCGAAGCCCTGGCCGTTCTTGTCACTTCCTGCGCTGCGTCCCCGCTGGACGCCCCGGCGCAGGTTGCTCAACCTGCCCCTGACGTCCTCGGGGGCGCGGGAGACCTGTGGGCCGCCCTGCGGGGTCGATTCCGCGGCGCCCTCGACCAGGTTGGCCTTGGGCACCCGCCTCGGCAGGCCGGAGGAGGTCACTCCGCCCGCCTTGGGCTTGCGGAGCTGCGCGGCCTGCTGCCAGCGCTCGTCGTTCGCCGAACGCCAGTCGCCGTCACCGCCGTTGTCCGCAACGGGGGCCGGCGCTTCCTGGTTCACGTGCCGCGCGCCGTTCGAACCGCTCGCGAAGCCTCCGCGGCGGGGCAGCCCGGCGTCGGTCAGCTCGTGGACGGCGGAGGGGGCCGGTCCCGGACGGTCGAAGCCTACGCGGTCCGCCTCGTTCACGTCAGCGGCCTGCGCGGATTCCGCTTCCGGAGCGTACTGGTCCGGATAGCCGTTGCGGTAGCCGTCCTGCCGGCTCCAGTCGTCCTGGTAGGACTGCTCCTGGTAGGCGGAGTACGGCTCCGGCGCGGCGGCCTGGGACGGCGCGTGCTCCTCCTGCCCCGGTTCCGCGTACGCGGCGCCCGGGTAACCGCCGTTGGACGGGTAGCCGTCCGCCTGCGGCAGGCCGCCGTCCGGCGCGTAGTACTGCTCGTCGTACGACGGGCGTCCCGGCTGGTCGTACGCCGTCTCCTGCGCGCCGTCGTAGGCGCCCTGCTGCTGCTCTCCGTACGGCGTCCGCCCGTCGTACGCGGCGGGCTGGTCCTGGTACGGCATGCGGCCGTCGGCGAAGCTCCCGCCGTCGGCGGGCGCCTCGGAGCGGTACGCCGCCTCGGACGCCTCGGACTCGGGCTGCTGGCCGTGCGACTGGGCCTCCAGCGCCGCCCGGCGCTCCTCCCGCATCAGGGAACGGCCGACGGGGTCCAGCTCGCGGATGTCGTCCGGGACCTCCGTGTAGCGGCTGTCGTCGAAGCCGAGCTCGGCGGCCGTGCGCATCGGCTGCAGCTGGCTGAAGTCCTCGCCCTGGAAGTTCTGCTCGGGGATGATCTGCGAGACGGTGAACTCGTCGCGCTGCAGGGACTGCTCGCCGCCACCGCCGTGCGTGATCGCGTCCGGCAGCATGACCAGCGAGGTCGTGCCCGCCTGTTCGCCGGAGGGGCGCAGCTGGACCCGGATGCCGTGCCGGTCGGCGAGGCGGCCGACCACGAACAGGCCCATGCGCTGCGAGATCGCCGCGTCCACGGTCGGCGGGTTGGCCAGCTTGTGGTTGATGTCCGCGAAGTCCTCGGCGGTCAGGCCGATGCCCTTGTCGTGGATCTCGATCATGACTCGGCCGTCGGGCAGCCGCGTCGCGGTCACGCGGACCTTGGTCTGCGGCGAGGAGAACGTGGTGGCGTTCTCCAGCAGCTCGGCCAGCAGGTGCACGAGGTCGGTCACCGCACGGCCGTGGATCTCGGCCTCGGGGACGCCGGACAGCTCGATGCGCTCGTACTGCTCCACCTCGGAGGACGCGGCGCGCAGGACGTCGACCAGCGGGACCGGCTGGTCCCAGCGGCGGCCGGGCTCCTCGCCGGCGAGGACGAGGAGGTTCTCGCCGTTGCGGCGCATACGGGTCGCCAGGTGGTCCAGCCGGAAGAGGTTCTCGAGCTGGTCCGGGTCGGCCTCGTTGTTCTCCAGGTCGGTGATCAGGGTCAGCTGACCCTCGATGAGCGACTGGTTGCGGCGCGAGAGGTTGGTGAAGATCGCGTTGATGTTGCCCCGCAGCAGGGCCTGCTCGGAGGCGAGGCGGACCGCTTCGCGGTGGACCTGGTCGAAGGCGCGGGCGACCTCGCCGATCTCGTCGGTCGACGTGATCGGGATCGGCGCGACCCGGGTGTCCACACGGCCGGGGTCGGTGCGGGAGAGCTGGTCGACCAGCATCGGCAGGCGCTGCTCGGCGATGCCGAAGGCGGCGTTGCGCAGCTGGCGCATGGAGCGGCTCATCTGGCGGGCCACCATGCCGGCCAGGATGAACGCGGCGAGCAGGGCGACGACGACGATCGCGCCGGTGACGAAGGTCGACTGCTGGGCGTCGTCGGCGATGGCGGAGGCCTCGCTCACGGCCTTGTCGGCCATGTCCGACTCGATCTTGCGGTACGCGTCGAACTTGAGCGTGTTGACCGCCCACCAGTTCTGCGCGGTGATGCCCTTCTCGGCGAGCGCGGCGCGCTCGGAGGAGTCGGTGGTCTTCAGGCTCGCGATGGCGGCGACCATCTTGGCCGGGTCGGACGGCGGGGCGACGTAGTCCGGGTCCTGGCCCTTGGCGTCCCGGACCATCCTCGCGCCGTCGGCCTGGACCTTCTTCTGGGCCGCGGCCAGCTTGTCCACGTCCGCCTGGGTGCCACCGCCGAGGTACTCCTCCATGGCGATGCCCTCGAGGTAGGCGTAGGAGGAGAAGGCGATGCGCTGGCTCGCCAGGTTGGGGGCGTCCGGACCCGGCTTGACCAGGAGGTGCATGCCGATCGAGCGCTCCAGCGACAGGGCCGCCTTGGTGAGCGAGATGGCGTAGACGGTCCGGCCGTAGGAGGTGATGTTTCCGGTGCCCAGGCCGAGCTCGTTGGCGAACTCCATCAGCGGGTGGGCGATCTGGACGTAGCCCTCCTCGGTCTGCACACCGGTGAGCTTGGCGGTGAAGGCGGCCTTGCGCAGCGTGGCCAGCCCGGGCTCCACCTCGTGGAACTGCTTCAGCCGGCGCTGCACGCCGGAGGACCACTCCGATCCCGAGGCGGCCCGGTCGAACGCTTCGGCGGCCTGGTCGGTGGCCTGGCGGGCCTGGGCGACGGCCGTGTTCTTGTCGCCCTTGCCCTGCAGCAGCGGTGCGGCGCTGACGTCGCGCTCGATGTAGAGGGCGTTGGCGTAGCTCAGGGAAGCCTGCACCAGACGTGCGGTGCTCTCGGCGTCCTTGGCGTCCTGCCAGGTGTCGATCGAGCTCTTGACCTGGAAGCCGCCCATGACGAGGCCGACCAGCACGGGGATGAGCAGAATCGCGTTCAGTCGGGTGGGTACCCGCCAGTTGCGCGGGGAGAAACGGCCCCCGCCGGGAGCGGGAGCGGCCGCCGGCTCCGAACCGGGCACGTGTGGGGGCGCCGCTCCGCGCGGCGGCGGGGTGAAGTTGCCCCGGGCCGACGGCTCGGGACCGTTCTTGCTTCGCCTCACTCGACCAACAACCTCTCGGCGGTCGGCACCTACCGTGTGCCGCAGTGTCTCAGAGCCCAGGACGCCGTCGACCGATGCGTTCGACTTTGACTATTGGGCAGTTCAGGCATTCCAGCACGTCGGCTTGCTCTCTTCCAAACACCGGAAACCGCTGGTTCCGAGCGATGTAAGCCCCAGATAAAACGGTCATAAAGAGCGAGGCGCGGCAAAAGGCGGGGTGTTCGTGCGCGTAGCGGTACGGGATGTGCGCGACGCGTGGCCGTGCTGCCGGATTCCTCTGCCGAAACGTTATGAACACCGAGGCCGACCGTGTCCAAGGACACAGCCGGCTCCGGTGTGCTGAATCGCCAACTGCCGTGTGACTCCCAAGAATTGGGTGCCACCCGCAACGGCCTGGGGCAGTTCTACCTCAGGCGGGCCATCAGCGCGTGCTCGACGAGCGTGATCAGCGCCGACTTGGCGTCCGCGCGGTGGCGGGCGTCGGTGGTGATGATCGGGGCGTCGGGGCCGATCTGCAGGGCCTCGCGCACCTCGTCGGGCGTGTAGGGCTGGTGTCCGTCGAAGCCGTTGAGGGCGATGACGAACGGCAGACCGCTGTTCTCGAAGTAGTCGACGGCCGGGAAGCAGTCGGCCAGACGGCGGGTGTCCACGAGCACCACCGCGCCGATGGCGCCGCGCACCAGGTCGTCCCACATGAACCAGAAGCGGTCCTGGCCGGGAGTGCCGAACAGGTACAGGATCAGGTCCTGGTCGAGCGTGATACGGCCGAAGTCCATGGCCACCGTGGTGGTGGTCTTGTCCCCGGTGTGAGTGAGGTCGTCGATGCCCGCCGAGGCGGACGTCATGACGGCCTCCGTGCGCAGCGGGTTGATCTCCGAGACGGCGCCGACGAACGTGGTCTTGCCCACGCCGAAGCCGCCCGCCACCACGATCTTCGCGGAGGTGGTCGCCCGGCCTCCGTCAGAGCTTGCGAAGTCCACTGAGCACCCTTTCGAGCAGCGTCACGTCCGGTGCGCCGCCGTTGTTCTCGTCGCCGCCCGGCTGGTGGATGGCCACCAGGCCGGCCTCGGCCAGGTCCGCGACGAGGATCCTGGCCACGCCCAGCGGCATGGCCAGCAGCGCCGAGACCTCGGCGACCGACTTCACCTCGCGGCACAGATGGCAGATCCGCTGGTGCTCCGGGAGCAGCCCCATGAGCGCTGCCGGGTCGGCCGTGGTGCTGATCAGCGCCTCGATGGCGAGCTGATAGCGCGGCCGGGTCCGGCCACCGGTCATCGCGTACGGCCGTACCAGTGGCTGGTCGCCCTCGTCCCCGTACGGCTCGGCGTACGGATCATGAGAGGCGGTGGGCGGGGTCATGAATCCTCCGGGCGGGACAGCAAGTCGGTCAGGCAAGCCGTCGGACGGGGCCGGTGGGGGGATTGTGGCGGCCGGACGGTGATTTGGTGAGGCGGGTGGTACCGGGGCCGGTCAGTGGAGCAGACTGCCCTGTAGTTCGGCGCGCAGATCGGGCGTGAGGACCGCCCCCGCGCGGTCTACGAGCAGTGTCATCTCGTAGCCCACCAGACCGATGTCGCACTCGGGGTGGGCGAGGACCGCCAGGGACGACCCGTCCGAGACGGACATCAGGAAGAGAAAGCCGCGCTCCATCTCCACCACTGTCTGCGCCACGCTGCCGCCCTCGAAGATGCGCGAGGCACCGGCGGTCAGTGAGGTCAGACCGGAGGCGACGGCCGCGAGCTGGTCGGCGCGGTCGCGGGGGAAGCCTTCGGACATCGCCAGAAGGAGTCCGTCCGCGGACACCACGACGGTGTGGGACACCCCGGGGGTGTTGTCCACGAAGTTGGTGATCAACCAGTTGAGGTTCTGTGCCGCCTGGCTCATCGGGCTCAACTAACGCTCCTGCTGGTGAGTGGGGAAGCTGCCCGTCTGGCCGCTGCCGGCCTGACGACCCTGTGCGATACCCCGACGGAGATTGGTCAGCCGGCCGCGTACGTCGTCGGGCGCACGCGAGACCTGCGGACCGCTCTGGTGCTGTTGCTGCTGAGCCGTGCCCGGGACGAGGTTCGCCCGGGGCACCCGGCGCGGCAGGCCGGAGGTGGTGATGCCGCCCGCGGCCGGCTGCTTGACGCGTTCGGCCTGCCGGACGAGTTCGTCGTTCGGCGAGCTGCGCCAGCCGGTGGCCGCGGGACGCTGGGGGGCCGAGGAGGCCTGCGGCTGCTGCGGAGCCGGAGCCGGGCTGCCGCCCTGCTTCCGTTCACCGCGGAACCAGTTGGTCTCCAGGGTGTCGTACAGCGGAGTCCGTCCGTCACCGGGACCCGGGGCGGGCGGAAGAGCCCACCCGTCGCCCGGTCCCTGCGCGGCACCCCGGTTGTCGGGTGCCGGACGGGCGGGACGCTGCTGACGCTGCGGGGCCGGCGGGCGCTGGGCAGCGGGGCCGCCGCCCTGGCCACCGGTCCCGGGCCGCTCGAACTGGCCCGTCGACGACGGGTCCTGGTGGGCCGGCAGGGCGTGCCGGCCCGTGGTGGAGCCGTTGTCGTAGCCCTGCTGAGCGGGGTACTGGCCGGTGGCGCCGTTGTCGTAACCCTGCGGGGCGTCGAACTGGCCGGCGCTTGCGTTGCCGTAGCCCTGCGGGGCCTCGAACTGGCCCGTGGAGCCGTTGCCGTAGCCCTGCTGAGCGGGGTACTGGCCGGTGGTGCCGGTGTCGTAGCCCTGGGGGGCGGGGTACTGGCCGGTGCCGGCGGCGTTGTCCTGCCCGGCCGGGGTGCCGAACACGTCCGAGCGGACGAACTGCCCGGTGCTCTCGGGCGAACCGGCGCCCGGCTGCGCGAACCGGCCGTCCGCCTGGGCGGCGCCCCCGGCCTGGCCGCCCGGGGCGTCGAAGTCGGGACGGGGGAACTCGGAGGTGGAGCCGGGACCCTGCCGGTCGCCGGCCGCCGGGATCGCCGGCATCTCCGTGGTGGAGCCCGGACCGTGCCGTTCGTCCCTGCGCGCCGGGGCGGACGCCTGCGCGGCATCCTGCTCGTCGTGGCCGCGCGGGGCGTCCAGCGCGGCACGGTCGTTGTTCCAGTCCTGGTCGCGGGCCGGGGCGGTGCCGCCCGGCAGCTCCGCGCGCGGTCCACCGCGCGGCGGCAGCTGCGGCTGCCGGCCCTGCTCACCGGCGTTGCGCGGGGGAACCGAGCGGGGACCGCCGCCGAAGGCGTCCTGGCGCCGGCCGTCGCCGAAGCCCTGCGGCGCGCCCGCGCCGGCGGCCCGCTGACCCTGCGCGGCGCCGGGCCCCTGGCCCGCGCCGAAGCCACCGCCGGCGGGGGACGGACGGCCCTGCTGCGGCGCCGACGGACCCTGCGGTCCCCGCGGTCCGCCCGGGGTGCCGGGACGGTTGCCCGCGCCGGGCAGCGCGGCCCGCGAGCCCGGGCCGCCGACCTGGCCCCGCTGACCGGGACCGGCGCCGGGGCGTCCGGTGCCGCCCGCGCCGGGGCCCACCTGGCCGTTCCCGCGCCGCGCCGCGGCGGCGCCGGCGGCGGCCTGCGCGGCCGCCGGAGCACCCGGGGCCGACGCGCCGGGCTTGCCCGGAGCCGGCTTCTTGCCGCCCTGGGCGACGTCCACGGGCAGCATGACGAGGGCCGTCGTACCGCCGGAGTCGGACGGGCGCAGCTGGATGCGGATGCCATGGCGCTGCGACAGACGGCCGACCACGAACAGACCCATGCGGCGGGAGACGGAGACGTCCACGGTGGGCGGCGAGGCGAGCCGCTCGTTGATCGCGGCGAGGTCCTCGGGGGAGAGGCCGATGCCGGTGTCGTGGATCTCGATCAGCACCCGGCCGTCGGGCAGCGCGTGACCGGTGACCTTGACCTTGGTCTGCGGGGAGGAGAACGAGGTCGCGTTCTCCAGCAGCTCGGCGAGCAGGTGCACGAGGTCGTTGACGACGCGGCCGGCGACCTCGGTGGTCGGGACCGCGGCCAGCTCGATGCGCTCGTACTGTTCCACCTCGGAGGCGGCGGCGCGCAGCACGTCGACCAGCGGGACCGGGCGGGTCCAGCGGCGGCCCGGCTCCTCGCCCGCGAGGACGAGGAGGTTCTCACCGTTACGGCGCATGCGCGTCGCGAGGTGGTCGAGCTTGAACAGCGAGGACAGCTGGTCCGGGTCGGCCTCGCGGGACTCCAGTTCGGAGATCAGCGACAGCTGGCGCTGGATCAGGCCCTGGGAGCGGCGCGAGAGGTTCGTAAACATCGCGTTGACGTTGCCCCGCAGCAGGGCCTGCTCGGCGGCGAGGCGGACCGCCTCGCGGTGCACGTCGTCGAAGGCCGCGGCCACCTGGCCGATCTCGTCCCGGGAGTGCACACCGACCGACTCCACGGACGTGTCGACGTCCTGCGGGTCGGCCTCCGACAGCTGCTTGACCAGCTCGGGCAGGCGGTCCTGGGCGACCTTCGTCGCGGTCTCCTGCAGCCGGCGCAGCGAGCGGATCATGGACCGGGCCACGACGAAGGCGCCGACCAGCGACACGCCGAGGACGAGCAGGATCAGCGCACCGGAGATGATGGCGTCGCGCTCGGTGGCGCTGCGCAGCTGGCGCGCCTTCTGCTCCATGTCCTCGAGCAGCGTGTGCTCGATCTTCTTCATCTGCTCGATCTTGGTCGAGCTGTCGTCCACCCAGTCGCGGTAGGAGCGCTTGTCCAGCCCGCGCAGGCTGTTCGGCTGGTCCAGGACGCGCTTGGCGTAGACGTCGGCGGACTCGATCGTCGGGTTGCCCTCGTCGATGGGCTTGATGAGCTCCTCGGCGCCGTCGCCGTAGATGTTGCGGAAGCTGCTGAGCTCGGAGGTCTGGCTCTCCAGCGCCGACTCGGCGTACAGCCGGTCGTTCTCGGAGAGGTCGCCGAAGGTCGTGTTGTTGGCGGGCAGCGCGGCGGCGATGACGGCCCGCTGGACCGACGCGTACTCCTTGGCGGAGGAGAAGGCGGCCAGGGCGCGCGTGCGCTGGATCATCTCCGGGTTGCTGGTCGCCTCGGCCATGTCCTGGGAGAGGCCGAGCAGCTGGGTGATGAGCCGGTGGTAGGCCTCCACCGTCTGGGTGGAGTTGTCCTCGGCGGTGTAGGCGTTCTTGCGGATCTTGCTCAGGCCGTTGAGCTCGGTGGCCAGGCCCACCAGGGTGTCGCGCACGCCCTGGAGGTTGCCGTCCTTGCTCGCGCTGTCGATCTCCTCGGAGCTGGCGAGGAAGTTGTCGCGGGCGCGGTCGGTCTTCTCCCGGTAGCCCTTGACGGTGATGGCGCTCGCGGTGGACGGGTGCGCCAGCGGGCCGGCGGACTGGTCGCGCTCCTCCTGGAGCGCGGCGGCCAGCTCGGTGGCCTGCTTGGTCATCTCCGTCAGCAGCTTCATGTTGTCGAGCTGCTGGATGTCGTCCATGGACTGGTTGATGCGCAGCGCGCCCAGCGAGGTCGCCGCGACCACGGGGAGCGCGAGCAGTGACACCAGACGCGTGGAGATGCGCCAGTTGCGCAGCGCCATGCGGGAGCCGGGGCCGACCGCCGCCTGGTTCCTGGCCGGCTTCGCGGCCGGGGCGGGGCCGGCGGGCGTGGAGGCGCCGGAGCGCCCGGGGCGCTCACCGCCGTCGCCGGACGGACCCGGGCCCGGGTTCTGGGCGTGCTGGGGCGAGGAGCTGACGGCCATCGGGCCAGTCCCGCCGTGCGGCTCCGGCTCCGCCGAAGCGCTGCCATCCCTCTTGAAACGTCCCTGCACTAGCGTCGCAACCTCTGGACCAGGCGTCCCTCCGCGTGAGCGGGAGGACGGTGTCGGCGTCGTGGGGGGCGCCCTGAGAACGCCCCACTGATGGTCGTGAGTGACCGGCGCTGGCTCCCCCTTCTCACCGCCACTCGGCGCTGCGTTGCGCCCCCTGCGCGCCGGCTCGATCCTGCGGCGGTCCGTGGAATTCCAGCACAGTGCCGGATCTCCAACAAGGCCCGTGGTCAGCCTGTGACCTTCGTGACGGTACGTGAGTGGCGTGTCACCGGCCGTTGAAAGCGATCTCCCGCATAACGGGCATTACCGTGCGATCCGCCGAGGCGGCCCAGGTGTCCCAGTCGCCATGATCAGGAGCGGAATGGTGGCTTCAGGTGCCCAATGTCCGTTTCGCCAGCCTGCGGTCGGGGTCGCATATCAACCGGTTTGTCGAGTAGGGCGTGAGCAAACTCACACCGGGATCATCGGGTCTTCACGACTTCTGCCGGGAATTCGATGTTTAGCCTGACGCTTTACAGAGATGGCAAATCCGACAACCCGCGCCCGCGGGGTGGTCCTCGACCCCTCCGGACGCCCGGACACGACAGGGTCTCGTACAACCGTGAAGACGACGATGATGTTCCGCAAGATCGCCAACCCGCGACGCACGACGCTGGCCCACCTCGCGGACGCCGACGACCTGCAGACGCCGGAGCTGCCGGAGCACTCCGTCTCCCTTCCCGCCCAGACCGCCAACCCCCGGCGCACCATCCTGATGGAGGCACCGGTCACCACCGCCGTCGCGGAGTAGTACGCGCGCCGCGGGCCGGATGCTCAGCCGGCCCCCGCGAAGATCAGGGGCGCCTCGTCCATCGGGGCGCCCCTTGTCGTGTGCGGCGCCCGATGCGGGAGGCGCCGGCCCCCTGCCGCGTTAGCCTGGAGCGTCAGACTCCAGCCAGTTCAGGTAAGGGGCGCAAGGATCCCATGCGCATCGCCAGGTTCTCCATCGACGGGAACGTCGCCTTCGGCGCGGTCGAGGGCGACAAGCCGGACGAGCTCGTCCTCGACATCATCAAGGGCATCCCGTTCGCGGAATACGAGCTCTCCGGCACGAAGGTGCCGCTGAGCAAGGTACGGCTGCTGCCGCCGGTCCTCCCCAACAAGGTCGTCGCCTTCGGCCGCAACTACGCCGAGCACGCGCGTGAACTCGGCAACGAGGTGCCGGACGCCCCGTTCGCCTTCTTCAAGCCCTCCACCTCGGTCGTCGGCTCCGGCGACGAGATCCAGTACCCCTCCTTCTCCGAGGAACTGCACCACGAGGCCGAGCTGGCCGTCGTGATCGGCCGGATGTGCCGGGAGGTGCCGCGCGAACGCGCCCAGGACGTCATCTTCGGCTACACCTGCGCCAACGACGTCACCGCCCGCGACGTGCAGCGCCGCGAGAAGCAGTGGGCCAGGGCCAAGGGCTTCGACACCGCCTGCCCGCTGGGCCCCTGGATCGAGACCGGCCTGGACCTCGCCGCCGCGAGCGACCTGACCGTCCAGCTCACCGTGAACGGCGAACAGCGGCAGCTGGGCCGGACGAGCGAGATGATCCACCCGATCGAGGACCTGATCGCGAACATCTCCGAGGCCATGACGCTGCTGCCCGGCGACGTCATCCTCACGGGCACCCCGGCGGGGGTCGGCCCCCTCAACGTCGGCGACCAGGTCGCCGTCACCATCGAAGGCATCGGCACTCTCACCAACAAGGTTGTCAAGCGTGGCTAGCGCACCCCTCCCCAAGCTCTCCGCTTCGGTCGAGCAGGGGATGCCCGAATCCCCCGTACGCGTCCGTTTCTGTCCCTCGCCCACCGGCAACCCCCACGTGGGCCTGGTCCGCACCGCCCTGTTCAACTGGGCGTTCGCCCGGCACCACGAGGGCACCCTGGTCTTCCGCATCGAGGACACCGACGCGGCCCGCGACTCCGAGGAGTCCTACAACCAGCTGCTCGACGCGATGCGCTGGCTGGGCTTCGACTGGGACGAGGGTCCCGGGGTCGGCGGCCCGCACGCGCCGTACCGCCAGTCGCAGCGGATGGACGTCTACCGGGACGTCGCCCAGAAGCTGCTCGACGCCGGCCACGCCTACCACTGCTACTGCTCGCAGGAGGAGCTGGACAGCCGCCGCGAGGCCGCCCGCGCCGCCGGCAGGCCCTCGGGCTACGACGGGCACTGCCGCAACCTGAGCGCCGAGCAGGTCGAGGAGTACCGGGCGCAGGGCCGCGCCCCGATCGTCCGCTTCCGCATGCCGGACGAGACGATCACCTTCGACGACCTGGTCCGCGGCGAGCTGACCTTCACCGCGGAGAACGTGCCGGACTACGGCATCGTCCGTGCCAACGGCGCGCCCCTGTACACGCTGGTGAACCCGGTCGACGACGCCCTGATGGAGATCACCCACGTCCTGCGCGGTGAGGACCTGCTCTCCTCGACCCCGCGCCAGATCGCGCTGTACCGGGCCCTGATCGAGCTGGGCATCGCCAAGGGCGTCCCGCGCTTCGGTCACCTGCCCTACGTCATGGGCGAGGGCAACAAGAAGCTCTCCAAGCGCGACCCGCAGGCCTCGCTCAACCTCTACCGCGAGCGCGGCTTCCTCCCCGAGGGGCTGCTCAACTACCTGTCGCTGCTGGGCTGGTCGCTCTCGGCCGACCGGGACGTCTTCTCGATCGACGAGATGGTCGCGGCCTTCGACATCGCGGACGTGAACCCCAATCCGGCGCGCTTCGACCTGAAGAAGTGCGAGGCGATCAACGCGGACCACATCCGCATGCTCGACGTGAAGGAGTTCACGGAGCGCTGCCGCCCGTGGCTGCAGCCCCCGTACGCCCCGTGGGCGCCGGAGGACTTCGACGAGGCCAAGTGGCAGGCGATCGCGCCGCACGCGCAGACCCGCCTGAAGGTCCTCTCCGAGATCACGGACAACGTCGACTTCCTGTTCCTGCCGGAGCCGGTCTTCGACGAGGCGTCCTGGGCCAAGGCGATGAAGGAGGGCTCGGACGCCCTGCTGCGCACCGCCCGCGAGAAGCTCGAAGCGGCCGACTGGACGTCCGCGGAGTCGCTGAAGGAGGCCGTCCTGGCCGCTGGCGAGACCCATGGGCTCAAGCTCGGCAAGGCGCAGGCCCCGGTCCGCGTCGCCGTCACCGGCCGCACCGTCGGCCTGCCGCTCTTCGAGTCCCTGCAGGTCCTGGGCAAGGAGAAGACGCTGGCCCGCATCGACGCGGCGCTGGCGCGGCTGGCCGCCTGACCCGTCCTTCCGCAACGCCCGAGAGGGGCGGCACCCGGACCGGGTGCCGCCCCTTCGCCGTACCCGGCCCCGGCCGGCCCGGTTCCCGGTACCGTCGGAGTCATGGCGATCGAAGCCGTCGTCTGGGACGTCGACGACACCCTGTTCGACTACACCACCGCGGACCGCGAGGGCCTGCGGGCCCACCTCGCGGCCGAGGGGCTGCTGGACGGGTACGGGTCCGTGGAGGACGCCCTCACCCGCTGGCGGGAGGTCACCGAGATCCAGTGGGCCCGGTTCGCGGCGGGGGAGGTGGACTACGTCACGCAGCGGCGGGACCGCGCCCGGGTCTTCCTCGGACGGGAGATGACCGACGCCGAGGCCGACGAGTGGTTCCTGCGGTACGTCACGCACTACGAGACCGCCTGGGCCCTCTTCCCGGACGTCCTGCCCGTCCTGGACGCGCTCGCGGCCAGTCACCGCCACGCGGTGCTCTCCAACTCCAGCCTTCCCGTCCAGGACCGCAAGCTGCGCACCCTCGGCGTCCACGACCGCTTCGAGGCCATCCTGTGCGCCGCCGAGCTCGGTGTCTCCAAGCCCGAGCCCGCCGCGTTCCTGGCGGCGTGCGAGGCCCTCGGGCTGCCGCCCCACCGGGTCGCCTACGTCGGGGACCACCCGGAGATCGACGCCCGGGGCGCGATGGAGGCGGGGCTGCTGTCGGTGTGGATCGACCGGGTGGGGGCCTGGGCGACGGTCGAACCGCCCGTGGGTCCGAGGCGCATCGCGTCCCTCGCCGAACTGCCCGCGGTGCTCGGTACGGATAGTCGTTTTGGAGCCCCGTCCACCTTCAGGTAATGTTCTTCCTGCGCCGCCGGGGAGCGGGCCGAAAGGCCGGCGACCGGAAGCGCAGAACTAGAACGAGATCCCCCTCGGGGGCTTGCGTTCCAGTGGCCTATGGTGTAATTGGCAGCACGACTGATTCTGGTTCAGTTAGTCTTGGTTCGAGTCCAGGTAGGCCAGCTCGCAGAGCTCATCTGCACCGCGGATCACATCCGCAAGCCCCCGTTGTGTAGCGGCCTAGCACGCTGCCCTCTCAAGGCAGTAGCGCCGGTTCGAATCCGGTCGGGGGTACAGATCCTTCCCGCGAGGACGATCGGGTCGCTCCCGTCATCCTTGATGCAGGATCGCCAGGGCCCCCGTTGTGTAGCGGCCTAGCACGCCGCCCTCTCAAGGCGGTAGCGCCGGTTCGAATCCGGTCGGGGGTACTGACTGGTCTAAACCATCATTGGTCTATGGTGTAATTGGCAGCACGACTGATTCTGGTTCAGTTAGTCTTGGTTCGAGTCCAGGTAGACCAGCTCGGACCTGCGGAAACGCAGAGTCCAGGCCCCCGTTGTGTAGCGGCCTAGCACGCCGCCCTCTCAAGGCGGTAGCGCCGGTTCGAATCCGGTCGGGGGTACACGCAGAAGAAGGGCCCTCCCCCGGGAGGGCCCTTCGGCGTTGTCCGGGGCGCCTCGCCGGCGCCCCGGTGCTCCGACCCTCCTGGTGCGGCGGCGGGGCGCCCGTGCGCGCCCCGGGCGGTCAGGGTCCGGCGAACCGGCGGCGCGACTCCTCCGCCTCCGCCAGCCGCCGCAGGCTGAGCAGCACCGGCTCGTACAGGACGGTCAGCGCCACCGCCGCCTCCACCTGCTCCTCCGGTGTGCCGTACCGCTCCACCAGGTCCAGGTCGGTGACCGCGACGCGCTCCGCGGCACGGGCGTACGGCTCCAGATCGCCGGCGCCGCAGGGGTAGCCGAGCCGTGCCAGCGCGGCGATCGCGGACACCAGCATCCCGTACGCGGGGGCGGTCGCCTCCCCGGACCGCCCGTAGCTCCAGCCGAGCCGGTCCATCAGTTCGTCGGCGCTGCGCCGGGCCGACTCGGTGGCGGGGTCCTCCTCGTCCGGCGCCGGGCCGTGCGGCAGGGCCCACACGGCGGTGCCGAGACGGGAGTTCCGGTCCAGGTCCTCGTCCCCGAGGGCGGCGAGGACCTCGCGGGCGGACTGCACGGAAACGCGCCCCACCTGGATCAGAGCGCGCACGAGCCTCAGCCGTCGCAGGTGGTCCTCGTCGTACTCGGCCAGGGTGGCCGTGACCCGGCGGCCGGGGTGCAGCAGCCCCTCCCGCAGGTAGTACTTGATCGTTGCCGTGGACACCCCGCTGCGTGCGCTGAGCTCCGCAAGTCGCATTCCGCCCGTTCCCTTCGCCCCTCTTGCGCTCCCCACTGGAGAGTGTCACTGTCCAAGTATGGATAGCGCCGCTATCCAATGTGTCGTCCGAGGTGCCGCTCGGTGCGGCCGGGAGACGCGAGGACTGGGGGAGTCATGGGGGAGAAGCCGATCGAAGGGCGCACGACCGCCGCGACCGAGGACGGCGTGGTCGTCTTCCTCATCGGGATGCGCGTCAACCGCTTCACCGCGGTGCGCAGTTGGTGGCCGGTGGCCAGGGAGATGCCGGCCATGCTCCGCGAACTCGCCCGCGACCAGGGCAGCGGACTGCTCGGCTGCAAGCTGCTCGTGGGGCCCCCGCGCGAGGCGTACGTGGTGCAGTACTGGGAGTCGAAGGAGAAGCTCCTCGCTTACGCGTCCGCCTCGGACCGGCGGCATCGGCCGGCCTGGGCCGCCTTCAACCGGCGGCTGCGCCAGGGCAGGGGCAGGGTCGGCTTCTGGCACGAGACGTACGTCGTGCCGGCCGGGGCGCACGAGTCGGTCTACGTGAACATGCCCGCCCACGGGCTGGGCAGGGCGACGGGTGTCGTGCCGGTCGGCCGGCGCGGCGAGAGCGCCGCGGAGCGGCTCCGGATCTCCTGAGGGCTTCGGACGGAAGGCGGGACCGGCGCGGGGCGCCGGCCGTGATCCTGACGGAAGGGCCCGCCGCGGCGTCGAGGCGGGCCCTTCCGGGGGTCGGGTACGGCGGGCGGAGGTTCAGCCGGAGCGGCGCAGGGCCTCGGAGAGGCGGGCGGCGGCGTCGATGACGGCCTGGGCGTGCATGCGGCCGGGGTGGCGGGTCAGGCGCTCGATGGGACCGGAGACCGAGACGGCGGCCACCACGCGGTTGGAAGGGCCGCGCACGGGCGCGGAGACGGACGCGACGCCCGGCTCCCGCTCGCCGATCGACTGGGCCCAGCCGCGGCGCCGCACGCCCGACAGGGCCGTGGCCGTGAAGCGGGCGCCCTGCAGGCCGCGGTGCAGCCGCTCGGGCTCCTCCCAGGCCATCAGCACCTGTGCGGACGAGCCCGCCTTCATCGTGAGCGTCGAGCCGACCGGGACGGTGTCCCGCAGTCCGGACAGGCGCTCGGCCGCGGCGACGCAGATGCGCATGTCGCCCTGGCGCCGGTAGAGCTGCGCGCTCTCGCCCGTGACGTCGCGGAGGTGGGTGAGCACCGGGCCCGCGGTGGCGAGGAGGCGGTCCTCCCCGGCGGCCGCGGCCAGTTCTGCCAGGCGGGGGCCGAGAATGAACCGGCCCTGCATGTCGCGCGCCACCAGGCGGTGGTGTTCCAGGGCCACGGCCAGCCGGTGGGCCGTGGGTCGTGCCAGTCCGGTCGCCGCGACCAGGCCCGCGAGGGTGGCCGGACCGGACTCCAGAGCGCTCAGGACGAGGGCTGCCTTGTCCAGAACGCCGACGCCGCTACTGTTGTCCATGCAACGATACTCCCGTCTCACTCTGTGAAACGCAAGTTCAAATTCCCGTGGGACGCGCCACCCTGGTAGTCACAGCGGCCCGTGCAACGACGGGCCCGGTGGCGTACGCCCGGTGGGGGGCGCGGGCGCCGTCTCCTCAAGATCTCTAGTTGGGTCGGGCGTCCGCGTCCGGCCGGAGGGAAAGCGATGGGTAGGACACTCGCGGAGAAGGTCTGGGACGACCACGTCGTCCGGCGCGCCGAGGGCGAGCCCGACCTCCTCTTCATCGATCTGCACCTGCTGCACGAGGTGACCAGCCCCCAGGCCTTCGACGGCCTGCGCAAGAGCGGCCGGACGGTGCGCCGGCTCGACCTCACCATCGCGACCGAGGATCACAACACCCCGACCCTCGACATCGACAAGCCGATCGCCGACCCGGTCTCCCGGATCCAGCTGGAGACGCTGCGCAAGAACTGCGCGGAGTTCGGCGTCCGGCTGCACCCGCTGGGCGACGTCGAGCAGGGCGTCGTGCACGTCGTCGGCCCGCAGCTGGGCCTGACCCAGCCGGGCACGACCGTCGTCTGCGGCGACTCGCACACCTCGACGCACGGCGCCTTCGGCGCGCTGGCCTTCGGTATCGGCACCTCGCAGGTCGAGCACGTGCTGGCCACCCAGACGCTGCCGATGGCCCGTCCGAAGACCATGGCCATCACGGTCGACGGCGAACTGCCCGAGGGTGTGACCGCCAAGGACCTGATCCTGGCGATCATCGCCCGGATCGGCACGGGCGGCGGCCAGGGCTACGTCCTGGAGTACCGCGGCCCCGCCATCGAGAAGCTCTCGATGGAGGCCCGGATGACCATCTGCAACATGTCCATCGAGGCCGGCGCCCGCGCGGGCATGATCGCCCCCGACGAGACCACCTTCGAGTACCTCAGGGGCCGCCCGCACGCCCCGCGGGGCGAGGACTGGGACGCCGCGGTCGCCTACTGGAGGACGCTGCGCACCGACGACGACGCCGTCTTCGACGCCGAGGTCGTCATCCGCGCCGACGAGCTGTCGCCGTTCGTCACCTGGGGCACCAACCCCGGCCAGGGCGCGCCGCTTTCGGCGGCCGTCCCCGACCCGGCTTCGTACGAAGACGCTTCGGAGCGCCTGGCCGCCGAAAAGGCCCTGGAGTACATGGGGTTGGAGGCCGGCCAGGCGCTGCGCTCCATCAGGGTGGACACCGTCTTCGTAGGCTCCTGCACCAACGGGCGCATCGAGGACCTGCGGGCCGCCGCCGACATCCTGCGCGGCCGCAAAGTCGCCGACGGCGTACGGATGCTGGTCGTCCCGGGCTCGGCGCGCGTGGGTCTGCAGGCCGTCTCCGAGGGCCTGGACGTGGTCTTCAAGGAGGCCGGCGCCGAGTGGCGGCACGCGGGCTGCTCGATGTGCCTCGGCATGAACCCCGACCAGCTGGCCCCGGGCGAGCGCTCGGCGTCCACCTCCAACCGCAACTTCGAGGGCAGGCAGGGCAAGGGCGGCCGGACGCACCTGGTGTCGCCGCAGGTCGCCGCCGCCACCGCCGTGACGGGCCACCTGGCCTCCCCGGCGGACCTGACCGAAGCCAACGCCGCCCGCACGCCCGCTGGAGTCTGAGCATCATGGAAGCCTTCACCACCCACACCGGCCGGGCCGTTCCGCTGCGCCGCAGCAACGTCGACACCGACCAGATCATCCCCGCCCACTGGCTCAAGAAGGTCACGCGCGACGGGTTCGAGGACGGCCTGTTCGAGGCCTGGCGCAAGGACCCCGAGTTCGTGCTCAACCGGCCGGAGCGGCAGGGCGCCACGGTCCTGGTCGCCGGCCCCGACTTCGGCACCGGCTCCTCGCGCGAGCACGCCGTCTGGGCGCTGCAGAACTACGGCTTCAAGGCCGTGATCTCCTCCCGGTTCGCCGACATCTTCCGCGGCAACTCGCTGAAGAACGGCCTGCTGACGGTCGTGCTGGAGCAGAGCGTCGTCGACGCGCTGTGGGAGCTCGTCGAGCGGGACCCGCAGGCCGAGGTGACCGTCGACCTGGTGGCCCGCGAGGTGCGCGCCGAGGGGATCACCGCCTCCTTCGAGCTGGACGAGAACTCCCGCTGGCGCCTGCTGAACGGCCTGGACGACATCTCCATCACCCTGCAGAACGAGGCCGACATCTCCGCCTACGAGGCCGGGCGCCCGTCGTTCAAGCCGCGGACGCTGCCGGTCTGATCCGCCGCCGCCGGCGGTGATCCACCCCTGAGGAGATCACCGGCCGGGCCGGCGGCCGGTCGACTTTCGGCCACCGCGACACCCCCGCCGTACCCCCGATCACCACGATCGGGGGTACAGCCGTTTTGGGGCACCCGCACCCCGGGGCGTCGTCGCGCCGGAACTCAACGTCCCACGTTAGAGGGGTTGTTGCGGGGGTACGCGTTCCCCCGAGGGCCTGGCCGCGGCGGCTGCGGGGCGCGCCGTCGAAGGCGGCAGTTACCCCCTGCGCAGGCGACAACTCGCCCCAGATGGCACAATCTGTGCATGGACAACGACGGCCAACTCCAGATCTATACGGCGGTCGCGGCCCAGCTCAAGGAAGCGCACTCCCGGGTGCGCGCACTGCAAGTCCCGGAGGGCGTACGGATGGCGCTGACCCGGAAGCTGCTGGTCATCACGGCCGCGGCCAAGCACGATCCCGCCGGTGCGGCAAGGCGTCTGGAGAGGTTCACGGCCGACCTCGACGAGGGGCGAATCCCCGAAGAGGAAGGCTGAACAGCCCGGGACCGTCGAGTCTGCTGCGGCACAAGGGTGATTAGCCCGTTTCGTGTTTGATTTGCGGTATATATCTGCCTAACGTGCGAAAACGCTTGAACACTTTCGTTCCGGCCAGGTCTCCGAAGGGGAAGACGTGAACAAGGCGCAGCTCGTGGAAGCGATTGCCGACAAGATGGGTGGCCGGCAGCAGGCCGCCGATGCTGTCGACGCGGTACTGGACGCCATCGTCCGCGCGGTGGTCGCGGGTGACCGGGTCTCGGTCACCGGCTTCGGGTCCTTCGAGAAGGTGGACCGCCCGGCCCGCTACGCACGCAACCCGCAGACGGGTGAGCGTGTCCGGGTCAAGAAGACCTCCGTTCCCCGCTTCCGGGCCGGCCAGGGCTTCAAGGATCTGGTGAGCGGCTCGAAGAAGCTCCCGAAGAACGACATCGCGGTCAAGAAGGCGCCCAAGGGCAGCCTGTCCGGCCCGCCGCCCACCATCGCCAAGTCGGTCGGCAAGAAGGCCGCGGCGAAGAAGACGACGGGCGCGGCGAAGAAGGCCGCCACGAAGAAGACGGCGGCCGGCGCCCAGAAGACGACGGCGAAGAAGACGACCGCGCAGAAGACCACCGCGGCCGCCAAGAAGACCGCGGCCACCAAGACCGCGGCGAAGAAGACGACGGCCAAGAAGGCCCCGGCGAAGAAGGCGACCGCCACCAAGGCCCCCGCCAAGAAGTCTCCCGCCCGCAAGACCACGGCCAAGAAGACCGCCGCCCGCGGCAAGTAGGGGCGCGAGGGTACTCACACGCCGGGCCGGACTCCCCGAGGGAGCCCGGCCCGCGGCGCGTTCGGGGCGCGGTCGGTCTGTTCAGAAGGTCTGCAGCGTCACCAGCGTGATCCGCAGGGCCGCTCCCTCGCCCTCCGTCTCGATCCGCACCCGCTGTCCCGGGCGCAGCAGCCGGAGGCCGCCCGCGTCGAACGCCGGCGCGTCGAAGGGCACCGGGGTGCCGTCGTCCAGGAGCACCTGCCCGCTGCGGCTTTCGGGGTCGTACCTGTACGCGGTCGCCTGCATGACGGCAGCCTACTGCCCCGGAACGGCGCCGTGGCGGCCCGCCGACCCGGACTGCCGGGCGGGCCCGGGCAGCCGCGCGGCCACCGCGGCCGTGCGTGGCCCCACCCCGAGGGCCAGCGCGGCGCGCAGATCCTCGCCGGTGTCCACGTCCTGGCGCACGGAGTCGACCGCCTCCGGCGACAGTTCCACCGCGCCCGACGCCCGGTGCAGCGCCCGGGAACCGGAGCCGAACGCCGGCCGCAGATCCCGGCCGGGGCCGGCCGCGAGCAGGGTCGTGCCGACGGCCGCGGCGTCCGGCAGGAAGGCGCGGGGGAATTCCGCGGCCGCGTCCAGGACCCGGGTCAGTTCCCCGGGGCGCAGGGCGGGAAGGTCGGCGTTCAGGGCCGCGACGGCACTCAGCGGACGCGCGGCCCGCACGACCGTCGCGCCGTGCGCCAGGGCGGCGTTCAGCCCGGCCCGCGGATCGTCGGGGACGATCCGGGCACCCAGCGCCGCCAGCTCCCGCCCGGCCAGCGCGTCGTCCGTGACGACCGCCACATCGCGCACCGCCGGGCAGCCGAGCGCGGCCGCCACGGTGTCCAGGGCGAAGGCGAGGGCCAGCTCCGGACGGACCCCGTCCCCGGCGGTGTCGGCGAGTCTGCTCTTCGCCCGCGTCAGGGGCTTGAGCGGGATGACCAAGGTCCACTGCACGCGCGTTCGTCCCTCCCTTGTCGCCCCCATTGTCCCCCGGCCGCCCGTGGTGCCGGTGCGCGAAGCCCCTGCCGAACGACATGACGAGACTCGGGCGGGCGTACGGTGTTCTCGACAGACCGGCGGCCTGGGGCGACACTTGTGCGGCCCCCCAGGTCCTAGAGGAAGGTGACCGCGTGCCCCGCCGCAGAATCGGCTTCTGGTACCGCTTCGCAGCGGTGATCTGCAAACCGCCGCTGGTGGTTCTGGTCAAGCGGGATTGGCGCGGAATGGAGAACATTCCGGCCGGTGGCGGCTTTATCACCGCGGTGAACCACAATTCACACGCCGATCCCTTCCTTTACGGACATTTCCAGTACAACACCGGACGCGTCCCGCGATTCCTGGCGAAAAGCGGCCTTTTCAAGAAGGGATTCGTGGGCGCCGCGATGCGCGGCACCGGGCAGATCCCCGTCTACCGCGAATCCACGGACGCGCTGAGCGCCTTCCGGTCCGCGATCGACGCCGTCGAGCGCGGCGAGTGCGTCGCCTTCTACCCCGAGGGCACTCTCACCCGCGACCCGGACGGCTGGCCGATGACCGGCAAGACCGGCGCCGCCCGCGTCGCCCTGCGCACCAAGTGCCCGGTGATTCCCGTCGCCCAGTGGGGCGCCAACGAGCTCCTGCCGCCCTACAGCAAGAAGCTACGGGTCTTCCCCCGCAAGACCCACCGCGTGCTGGCGGGTCCGCCGGTGGACCTGTCGCGCTTCTACGACCGTGAGATGACTCCGGAGCTGCTGAAGGAGGCCACCGGGGCCATCATGGCGGCCGTCACCCGCCAGCTGGAGGAGATCCGCGGCGAGAAGGCGCCCGACACCCCGTACGACCCGCGCCGCGAGCGCCGGGAGCAGCGCCGGCGGACCCAGGCGCAGACGCACGGCAAGGCCGCACCGGCCGGACAGGGAGAGGAGCTCAGCACGTGAGCAAGCCGGTCAAGGCGGCCGTCTTCGGCACCGGATCGTGGGGGACCGCCTTCGGCATGGTCCTCGCCGACGCCGGCTGCGAGGTGACCCTGTGGGCCCGCCGTGCCGAACTCGCCGACGCGGTCAACTCCACCCGGACCAACCCCGACTACCTGCCCGGCGTGGAACTGCCGGAGAACCTGCGGGCCACGACGGACGCCGCCGAGGCCGCCCGCGACGCCGACTTCACCGTCCTCGCGGTCCCCTCGCAGACGCTGCGCGGCAACCTCGCCGAGTGGACGCCGCTGCTCGCCCCGGAAACGGTCCTGGTGTCCCTGATGAAGGGCGTCGAACTGGGCTCCGCCATGCGGATGAGTGAGGTCGTCGAGGACGTCGCCAAGGTCGGCGCCGACCGCATCGCCGTGGTCACCGGTCCGAACCTGGCCCGCGAGATCGCCGCCCGCATGCCGGCCGCCGCCGTGGTGGCCTGCACCGACGAGGACGTGGCCCGGCGGCTGCAGGCGGTCTGCCACACGCCGTACTTCCGCCCGTACACCAACACCGACGTCGTCGGCTGCGAACTCGGCGGCGCCGTCAAGAACGTCATCGGCCTGGCCGTCGGCATCGCGGACGGCATGGGGCTCGGCGACAACGCCAAGGGCTCGCTCATCACGCGCGGACTGGCCGAGACCACCCGGCTGGGCGTCGCCCTGGGCGCGGACCCGCTGACCTTCTCCGGGCTCGCCGGCCTCGGCGACCTGGTGGCGACCTGCTCCTCGCCGCTGTCGCGCAACCACACCTTCGGCACCAACCTCGGCAAGGGCATGACCCTGCAGGAGACCATCGCGGTCACCCGGCAGACCGCCGAGGGCGTCAAGTCCTGTGAGTCGGTGCTGGATCTGGCTCGCCGGCACGGCGTCGACATGCCCATCACCGAGACCGTCGTCGGCATCGTGCACGAGGGCAAATCGCCGGTCGTCGCCCTCAAGGAGCTGATGTCGCGCAGCGCGAAGCCGGAGCGCGGCTGAGCGGTGCCGGGGGCGCCCGGCGCCGTCCTTCGGCCATCCGCACCACGCTGAGCGACCGTCCGTGCGACGCTGAGCGACCACGGTGAGCGGGCGCTGACTTGGCGCATACCAGCGGGTACTCTCATCGCGATATGAGCACCGAGAACCTCCCCCAGAGCCCTGAGCAGCCGACCCGCAAGCCGCGTGTGGCCGTCGTGTTCGGCGGGCGCAGCTCCGAACACGGGATCTCCACCGTCACCGCCGGCGCGGTGCTGCGTGCCATCGACCGGACCAAGTACGAGGTCCTGCCGATCGGCATCACGCGGGACGGCCGTTGGGCCCTCACCGCCGACGAACCGGAGCGCATGGCGATCACCGACCGCCGCACGCCCAGCGTCGAGGAGCTCGCCGAGCCGGGTGACGGCGGCGTGGTGCTCCCCGTCGATCCCGCCAGCCGGGAGGTCGTCTACAGCGAACCCGGCTCGGTGCCCAAGGCGCTCGGCGAGGTGGACGTGGTCTTCCCGGTGCTGCACGGCCCCTACGGCGAGGACGGCACGCTCCAGGGCATGCTGGAGCTGTCCGGGGTGCCCTACGTGGGCTCGGGCGTGCTCGCCTCGGCCGTCGGCCAGGACAAGGAGTACATGAAGCGGGTCTTCACCTCCTTCGGGCTCAAGGTCGGCCCGTACGTGGTGATCCGGCCGCGCGAGTGGCAGCAGGACCCGGCCGCCGCCCGCAAGAAGGTCGTCGACCTGGCCGCCGAGCACGGCTGGCCGCTGTTCGTGAAGCCCGCCCGGGCGGGTTCGTCGATCGGCATCACCAAGGTCGAGGACCTCTCCGGCCTCGACGAGGCGATCGAGGAGGCCCAGCGGCACGACCCGAAGATCCTCGTGGAGGCGGCGCTGCGGGGCCGTGAGATCGAGTGCGGCGTGCTGGAGTTCGAGGACGGCCCGCGCGCGTCCGTGCCGGCCGAGATCCCGCCGCCCGAGACGCACGCCTACTACGACTTCGAGGCGAAGTACATCGACTCCACGCCCGGCGTCGTACCCGCGCCGCTGACCGAGGAGGAGACCGCCGAGGTGCGCAGGCTCGCGGTCGAGGCGTTCGAGGCGGCCTCCTGCGAGGGCCTGGTGCGCGCCGACTTCTTCCTCACCGAGGACGGCGAGTTCGTGATCAACGAGATCAACACCATGCCCGGGTTCACGCCCATCTCGATGTACCCGCAGATGTGGCAGGCGACCGGGATCGCCTACGGCGAACTGGTGGACCGGCTCATCCAGGCCGCCCTGCGCCGCCCGACGGGCCTGCGCTGACGACGCCCCGAAGGACGCGCGTGACCGGGCCGTGCTCCACCGCGGCGAGAGGCCGCGCCCAGGAGCACCGGCCGGCCGCCGGGCCGGGGGAGCGGCGCGGACCCGGGCCGATGCGGACGTTGCCTCCCGGCTAGTCGGCGACCCCGATGGGGATCGTCCTGCGCACGGCGGGCGCCAGGCTCACCAGCGGCGCGACGCCGTGGTCCCTCCGCCCCGCGGGGATCGTCACCTCCACGTACGCCAGGCGCAGGGTGGTCGTGAAGCGAAACGATCCGTCGCCCTGCTCCTGCAGCAGCCAGTCCACGCCGTTCACCTCGGCCGCCTCGGCCTCCGGGTCGTTCAGCTCGGCGGGCCGGGGCACCCCGCAGCGCAGTATGATCGCCGGGCTTCCCCAGCCCGCGGTCAGCGCGGAGGCGGGCTCGGGGTCCTGGCGGCTCGCCCCGTCCACCGTCCGCGGCAGTGCCCCGTCCAGGGCGCGGCACAGCTTCGCCGCCGCCGCGCCCGGGCGGGGGACCGCCGCGGTGGCGCCGTGGTCCGCCGAGGAGCAGCCCGCCGCGGCGATCAGCACGGCGAGGACGGGCAGACCGATGAGCCGGTGACGCGAAGAGTTCACCGGCCAAGGGTAGACGGGGGCTACAGATGCACGACCGGGCAGGTCAGGGTTCGGGTGATGCCGTCCACCTGCTGCACCTTCGCGACCACCATGCGTCCCAGGTCGTCGACCGTGTCGGCCTGCGCGCGCACGATCACGTCATACGGCCCCGTCACGTCCTCGGCCTGGATCACCCCCGGGATCGAGCCGATCGTCTGCGCGACGGTCGACGCCTTGCCGACCTCGGTCTGGATCAGGATGTACGCCTGTACCACGGAACCTCCAGGGCGGCCACGAGGATCATGTGGGGAAAAGGAACGCCACGGTACCGCGTCGCCGCTCGCCGCGGGGAGACCCGGGCGGACCGCGCATCGCGCGCCGGGATGAAGGTACGACAGAGGTGACGGTACCGAGGACCGCGTCGACGCGCGACCGGGAACGGACAGGTACAGAAGGGGTGAAAGGGCAATGAAGGGCACTGTTGGTGAGCTCGGGGAGTTCGGGCTCATCAGGGAGCTCACCTCCCGTCTCACCACCACCCCGGCGGTCCGGGTCGGCCCCGGCGACGACGCCGCGGTGGTCGCCGCCCCCGACCGCAGGGTCGTGGCGAGCACCGACATCCTGCTGGAGGGGCGGCACTTCCGCCGCGACTGGTCCACGGCGTACGACGTGGGGCGCAAGGCGGCCGCGCAGAACCTCGCGGACATCGCCGCCATGGGCGCCGTGCCGACCGCGCTGCTGCTCGGCCTGGTCGTCCCCGCCGACCTGCCGGTGACCTGGCCCACCGAGCTGATGGACGGCCTGCGCGACGAGTGCCAGGTCGCGGGCGCCGCCGTAGTCGGCGGCGACGTCGTGCGGGGCGACACCATCACGGTGTCGATCACCGCCCTCGGCGATCTGCGCAACCACGAGCCGGTGACCCGCGCCGGCGCACAGCCCGGCGACCTCGTCGCGGTGACCGGCTGGCTGGGCTGGTCGGCGGCCGGGTACGCGGTGCTCTCCCGCGGCTTCCGCTCCCCGCGCGCCTTCGTCGAGGCCCACCGCCGCCCCGAACCGCCGTACCACGCGGGCCCCGCGGCCGCCGGGCTCGGCGCGACCGCGATGTGCGACGTCAGCGACGGGCTGATCGCCGACCTCGGGCACATCGCGGAGGCGAGCAAGGTCCGCATCGACATCCGCTCGGGCGCCGTCGACATCCCCTCCCAGATGCACGACATCGGGCAGGCCGTCGGCGTCGATCCGCTGCAGTGGGTGCTGACCGGGGGAGAGGACCACGCGATCGTGGCGACGTTCCCGCCGGACGTGAAGCTGCCCGCCCGCTGGAAGGTGATCGGCGAGGTGCTGAACCCCTCCGCGCTGCCGCAGGTCACGGTCGACGGGGCGCCCTGGAGCCGGCAGGGCGGCTGGGACCACTTCGGGGACATCGAGTCGTGAGCGGGCGGGGGGCACCGCCGAGGGTGCTGACGGTGGCCGGCTCCGACTCCGGCGGCGGCGCCGGGATCCAGGCCGACCTGAAGACCATGCTCGCACTCGGCGTGCACGGCATGAGCGTGGTCACCGCGGTGACCGCGCAGAACTCCCTCGGTGTCCAGGGCGTCTGGGAGCTGCCCGTTCAGGCGGTGCGGGCCCAGTACCGCAGCGTCGTCGACGACATCGGCGTCCAGGCCGTGAAGACCGGCATGCTGGCCTCGGCGGAACTCGTCGAGGCGGTGGCCGAGTTGATCGCCGGCACGGACGCCCCGGCGGTCGTCGACCCGGTGGGCGTCTCCAAGCACGGGGACCCGCTGCTGGCCGCGTCCGCGCTGCGGAGCGTACGGACCCGCCTGCTGCCGCTGGCCACCGTCGCCACGCCCAACCTCGACGAGGTGACCCAACTGACCGGCGTGCGGGTCGAGTCGGAGGCGCAACTGCGGGAGGCGGCCGAGGCGGTGCTGGCGTTCGGGCCGCGCTGGGTCCTGATCAAGGGCGGCCACCTCACCGGCGCCGCCGTCGACCTGCTCACCGACGGCTCCGAGGAGCACTGGCTGCGCGCCGACCGGCACGACAACCGGCACACCCACGGCACGGGCTGCACCCTCGCGTCGGCGATCGCCGCGCAGCTCGCCAAGGGACAGTCCGTGCCGGCGGCCGTCGCGGCGGCCAAGGAGTACGTCACCGGGGCGATCGCGGCCGGGTTCGCGCTCGGCGGCGGGATCGGGCCCGTGGACCACGGGTGGGCCCTGCGGTCTCAGGCGGGGTAGGCGGGGTAGGCGGGCAGCTCGATGTTCGTGGCGGCCTTCTCGGTCAGCCGCCTGAAGAACCCCGGCATGGCCCGGGAGGCGAGCAGCCGGTACATGCGGTCCCGGCCCGGATCCGCCGCTCGGTCGGCGGTGCGAAGAACGGGCCCGCGGTGCCCGCGATCTTCTGGCAGCCCCTGGCGAAGGGGGTGATCCGGCTCTCGTACGCGGCGAGGACGCGCCACACCTCCTCGTACCCGGTGAGGGTCTCGGCGGGCCGGCCGGCGGCGTGCAGGGCCCGCATCAGCTGACCGTGCAGCCGCTCGCTCGGCGGATGGCGGCGAGGGTGCTGGCGCTGCGCACACCCGGGGAACCGGTCACGCGGGCGGCGCGGGCGGCCTGAGGCCGCGTACGCGCGCGGGCCCGGGGGCCGGGTGGGTGCGCCCCCGTTCGAGGGCACGGCAAAAAGCCGGTCCACCACTCGGGGTGGACCGGCTCAGTGCAGCGAACCAGGCAGTGGCCGCGCGCTCAGCTGTTGCGTCAGCGCCCGACCTTGCCGGCCTTGATGCACGAGGTGCAAGCGTTCACGCGCTTCGGCGTCCCGCCCACCACGGTACGCACACGCTGGATGTTGGGGTTCCAGCGGCGGGGCGTACGGCGGTGCGAGTGCGAGATGTTGTTGCCGAAGCCCGGCCCCTTGCCGCAGACGTCGCAGTTGGCAGCCACGGGTCACTCCAAAGACTTCAGATGCACTTACGGTTGATCCCGGCATACCGAGATCACAGGCTCCAGGAGCGCTCGCGATCTGAGTGGCGTTGCCAGGGGGAATGGCCCGACCAGGATCGGGCAACCGGAGCAGCATACAACGGCTGCGCCCGTGGAACGAAACTACCACGGCGGCCGCCGGGCCCCTCCGCCCCTCCTCCGGTCCGGCGCCCCCGCGGGGTCTAGTCTGCGTCCAGTCCAGCAGCTCAGGGAGGCGCAGGTGCCGCAGACGTTCGATGCTCTCGCGGTGCGCACCTGGTGCGGTCTGGCGCTGCGGGCACTGGGGCGGGCGCGCGAGGAGATCGACGCCATCAACGTCTACCCCGTCGCCGACGGGGACACCGGCACCAACCTCTACCTCACCGTCGAGTCCGCCGCCGCAGCCGTGGAGGCGGTGTTCACGGCCCACGAGGTCGACGCGGGGGACGGCGGCGCGGGCGGCGGGAACGGCACGCGCAGGACAGGGGACGAGCAGGGGCCCGCGGGCCCGTCACTGGGCGACGCGGTACACGCGATGGCCCACGGCGCGCTGATCGGGGCGCGCGGCAACTCCGGCACGATCCTCGCGCAGCTGCTGCGCGGCATGGCCCAGGTGCTCGCCGCGGACGGTGAGCGGCCCCACACCGACGGACGGGGCCTGCGGCTGGCCCTGCGGCGCGCGGCCGACTCCGCCCGGCAGGCCGTGGCGCGCCCGGTGGAGGGCACCGTGCTCTCGGTGGCCTCGGCCGCGGCCGACGCGGCCGGCGGCGCGGGCGAGGGGGATTGCGGGACCGTCGCGCGGGCGGCCTACGAGGGAGCGTGCGCGGCGCTCGCCGCGACCCCCGGGCAGCTGGCCGCCCTGGAACGCGCCGGAGTGGTCGACGCCGGCGGCCGGGGCCTGGTCACCGTGCTCGCCGCGCTGGTGGAGACGCTCACGGGACGGGCACCGGGGACGGAGGCGGCGTCCCCGGGGACCCCGCACCCGGCATCACCGCCGCCGGCGAGGACGCGGCCGGCCCGGGTGCCGGGCGCGAGACCACCCGGCACGGCCGCGCCCGGGACCCGGGTCCGCCGCAAGGCGGCGGCACACGCACGCGTGCCGGACACCGGGGAGGAGGAGCCCGGCGAGGCCGCTCCGCGGGAATGCGCGCTGGATGAGGCCGCTCCGGACGAGCGCGCCCGGAACAAGGGCGTCCGGGACGAGGCCTTTGGGGAGGAGGGCGCTCTCAGCGAGGGGGCTCTCAGCGAGGGCGCTCCGTGCGGAAGCGGTCCGGACGAAGGCGCCCGGGACGAGGGCGTTCCGGGCAAGGGCGGTCCAGACGAGGGTGCCCGGGACGAGGGCGGTCCGGACGAGTGCGCCCTGGACGAGACCGGTCCGGGCGAGGGCGGTCCCTCCTTCGAGGTGATCTACCTCCTGGAGGCCGACGACGCGGCCGTGACCCGCCTGCGGCAGCGGCTCGACGCCCTCGGGGACTCCCTCGTCGTGGTCGGCGGCGACGGACTGTGGAACGTCCACGTGCACGTCGACGACGCGGGCGCCGCCGTGGAGGCGGGTCTGGAGGCCGGGCGGCCGTACCGGATCCGGATCACGCACTTCGGAGCGGGCGACGTCCACACCACCGGCGCCGGACGGCCGCCCCGTGCACGCGTCCAGCGCGCCGTCGTCGCCGTCGTGCCCGGCGAGGGCCTGGCCGGCCTGTACGCCGAGGCCGGGGCCACTTCCGTGCTGGCCCGCCCGGGCGAACCGCCCGCCAGCGGCGAACTCGTCGAGGCCGTGCGGCGCGCCCACGCGCGCGAGGTGGTGCTGATGCCCAACGACGTCGACCTGCGCGACACCGCTGCCGCCGCCGCCGAGCAGGTCCGCGGGGAGGGTGTCCGCGTGGCCCTCATCCCGACCCGCTCGGCGGTCCAGGGCATCGCCGCCCTCGCCGTGCACGAGCCCGGCCGCCGCTTCGACGAGGACGTCGTCGCCATGACGTCGGCGGCGGGCGCCACCCGCTACGCCGAGGTCACGGTCGCCGAACGGCAGTCGTGGACCACGGCTGGCATCTGCCAGGCCGGGGACGTCCTCGGTCTCGTCGACGGCGACGTCGCCGTGATCGGCTCGGACGTCACGGCCGTCGCCGAGACCGTCCTGGACCGCATGCTCGCGGCCGGCGGCGAACTGGTCACCCTCGTCCTCGGCGACGACACCCCGCACACCGTCGCCGACCACCTGGAGTCCCGCGTCCGCACGACCTACCTCGCCGTCGACACGGTGGTCTACCGGGGCGGCCGGCAGGGGACGCTGCTGCTGATCGGCGTGGAGTAGCAGCCGCACGGGGACCACACCGCAACACCCGCCTCCGGCCGCCCGACCGCCCCGCCTCCGGCCGCCCCGCGGGCGGCCGGGCCTCTGCGGGGCGCGCCCGGGGGCCTGAACGGCCCCGTCCGGGCGAGCGGCTGCCGCTCTCGCCCGCCGCCCGGGACGTCGTGGGCGGGGCGTCGTTCGGGTGGGTCGCCGGACGGACGGTCACGGGTGATCGCCGCCAGGGTCGCTGGACGTATTCGCTGAGCGCGGTGCCACAGACGCCGGGCGGCGTCCCGGCGGGTGGCCGTCCGGCGGCCTGTTCGGTTCGCGTCTGATCGGCCCGCCGCACGCCGAGCCGTGCGGCCCGCCCGATGCCGTCCCTCGCGGACGCGTGCCCCGCCCGGTGCCGTCCCGCGCGGAACCGTGCCCCGCCCGGTGCCGTCCCGCGCGGAACCGTGCCCCGCGCGGGACGGCACCGGGTCAGTTCGCGGCCCGCTGTTCCTCCGTGAGGCGCAGCATCTGCTCCGCCTCGTCGCGTCGCGCGCGCACCGTCTCGTCCGCCTCCGCGTCCGCCGCGCCGGCGTACGCGGACAGCACCGCACGCGCCCGTGCCGCGGCCGCGGCCGGGCGGCCCAGGTCGGCCTCCAGCCAGCCCGCGGCCAGCTCGGCGCCGGTGCGGTCGTGCACGCCGTGCTCCCCGAGGGAGGCGAAGGCGGCGGACGCCCGCGTCATGCCGGCCAGCGCCTCCTCGTACGCCGCGTGCAGCGTGTCCTCCTCGGCGTCCTCGGCGACGGAACGCGCGACCAGGTCGCCGGACTGGCGGTGCGTGTGGCCGGCCTCGGACACGAGCCGCAGGCGGGTCTCCTCGTCCCCGGCCGCGCCCAGCGCCGACTCGCACTCCCGCACGGCGGCCGCCATCAGCTCGCGCGCCGCGTCCGGGCCCGCGTCGGTGCGCAGCGCCAGCCAGGCGCGGGCGCGCAGCGCGCGGACCAGTCCGTGGACGTTGCCGAGCGAGCGCCACAACTCGCCGGCGCGCGCGTAGGCGCGGTCCGCCTCCCCGGGCAGCCCCGCCCGGCCGAGCGACTCGGCGGCGAGGTGGGCGAGCGTGGCGTGGTCCTGCTGCTCCGGCCAGTGCCGGGCGATCTCGGCCGCCTCCAGCCGCCGTTCGGCCGCCGCACGGTGCTCCCCGAGCTCGCTCAGGCAGTCACCGAGCCACCACTGCGTCTGCACGACCGCGCCGTCGCCGTGCGTCTCGGCGGACAGGTCGCCGAGCGCCGACTCCAGCACCTCGGCGCCCTCGGCGAACCGTCCCAGCCGCAGCAGCAGACCGCCGAGCTGCTGCCGCGCCCAGGCGCCCAGCGTCGCGCTCTCACCGGCCTCGTCGGCCCAGTGCGCCGCCTGGAGGGCGTGGTCCGCGGCCTCCTCGGTCCGTTCCCGGCCGCCGAGCACCTCGGCGAGCTGCAGGTGCAGCTGGGCCCGGCCCGGCGCCTCCAGGTGCGGCCCGCCGTGCTCCAGCGCGGCGCGCAGAGCCCGTTCGGCGCCGGCCACGTCGCCGAGGTGGTGCGCGATCCCGGCGAGCCGGGCCTCGTACTCCACCGCGAACCACGGCAGTCCGGCGGCCACGTACTCCGACGCGGCCCGCGTGAACAGCTCGGCGGCCCGCTCCAGGTCCCCGGTGTGCACGGAGACCTCCGCGAGCATCGCCCGCGCCTCGGCCGCCCGGGACGCCAGCCGCACGTCCTCGCCGGCCCGGTCCTCCGCGACGGCCAGCACCTCCCGGGCGGCCCCCTCGGCGGCCGACAGGTCGGCCTCCGCCACGGGCCCGTCGGCCTCGTGCACCCGGCGCATCAGGATGCGGGCCCGGCTGATCAGCACCGACGCCGTCTGCCGCGGGCCGGTCCCGTCCCCGGCGTACAGCGCGCGCACCCGGTCGTACGGCTCGGCGACCGCGGCCAGCGCCCCGTCCACGTCGCCCGCCAGGGCCCGCGCGTACGCCGCCCGCGACCGCGCCGCCAGCGCCTCGCCGGGGTCGCCCGCCTCCTCGTACAAGCCGGCGGCCCGCTCGAAGAGCCCGACGCCCTCGGGTCCCCGCGCCATCGCCTCGTGGTCGGCGATCTCGGCCCGGTCGCGGGCGTCCAGCTCGGTGCCCTCCGCGGCCCGCGCGACGGCCGCCCACGCCTCCATGGCGTGCGGCTGCAGCGTGTCCGACAGCCGCCGCGCCGTCTCGAGCAGCTCGGGCAGGCCGGCCTCCCGCGAGGGCGCCGGCGCGGCCGCGGGCGGCGCGGCGGGGGCGGGCGCGGCGGCGGCCGGGCGTGCCGTCCGCACGCCCAGCGGGAGCCGGTCCACCAGCGGGCGCCGCGCCATGCGCGCGCGGGTCCGCTCGCTCACGTGGGAGGTGCCGTTGCGGGCGTCGAAGCGGGCGGCCAGCGCTTCGGTCCGGGCCCGGGCGTGGACGGCGAGTTCACCGGCCGTCCAGCTCTGCCCCGCCGGCCCCGGCACCGGCTGCCCGCCCAGCCCGAGCTCCACCAGCCGGTCCATGAGCAGCGTCACCGCCGCGAGGAAGTCCAGCTCGCTGCGCGGATGCCCGGTGTCCGTGAAGTACGCCGGCCGCTCGGCCAGCAGTTCCAGGGCGCGGGCCTCGTTCCCGCTCAGCGCGCAGAACTCCACGTGGTCGGCGTACGCGCCGCGCATGCTCTCCATCGTCCGCACCAGCCGGAAGCCGCGCAGGTGGTGGGCGCGCGCCTCGTCGAGGCGGCCCAGCCGCAGCAGCGGCGTGAGGGACGACGCGAGGACGGTGTGCGGTTCGTGCGCGCAGGTGTACTCGCCCTCCAGCACCGGCCGCCACAGCCGCAGCGCCTCCTCGTCCCGCCCGCGTTCGGCCTGCCACCAGCCCTGCGTGTGCAGCTCGCAGGCGTGGCAGTCGGCCATGCTGTCCCGGTCGGCGGCCAGCCACGCGGCGTACGCCCGCTCGGCCCGCTCCACGTCGCCGATGTGCGCGGCCACGCTGAACTCGGCGCTGCGCACGGCCCGTTCGGAGTGGCCGGCGAGCCGGTAGCGGTGCTCCATCTCGCCGAGCCACTTCTCGACGGAGGCCAGCGGGATGTGCGGCTGGCCCAGCATGCCGGCCGTCATCCACTTGAAGACCCAGTGCAGCGAGTGGGTCTCGTAGGCGTCGAAGTGCTCGGGGTGCTCGTCCCACATGCGCAGCAGCCGCGCGAAGGGGACGAACATCTTGTCCTTCTCGGAGCTGTAGTTGTAGACCTTCAGCTGGTGCCCGAGGGCCTCGATCACGGCGAGCGGGATGTCCAGCTTCTCGGCCTCGGCCAGCAGCTGCTCCGCGCGCGCGTTGCGGGCGGGGCCCTCGGGCTGCTCCCCGTTCTCCGCCATCGCCCTGCGCAGGGAGTCGAAGTCGGTGATCCCGGTCATCGCCGGCCCTCCTCGGTCGGGTCGCTGTGGGTGGCCCATTCCAGCAGGCCGATGAACGCCCGGTTCAGCAACGCGGAGTCGGCGGGTCGCAGCGGGCGCTGCGCCATCAGCAGCGCCTGGCCGTACAGGGACTCCGTCGCCGTGCCGATCAGCTCCGGGTCGCCCAGGGAACCGATGCGCCGGACCAGCGGATTGAGGTGGTTGAGCACCAGCCGGGCCCGCGGGGCGCTGCCGCGCAGCGAGCCGAGGATGCCCGCCCACAGGTCGTCGGCCCCGGCCTCCGCCTCGGCGCGGGCCTGCTCGTGCCGCGCCGCCCGGTCGTCCAGGTGCAGCGCGGGCACCGACAGTGGGTGGAAGGCGCGCAGGACGACGTCGCAGCCCAGCGGGTCGAGCTTCGCCCGCGCGGCCGCCAGGAAACCGGACAGCGCCAGCTCCTCCGCCGGGTCGACCGCGTCCAGATGGGCGGTCACGGTCTCCGCGTCGAGCTCGGCGACCACCGTCCCGGGCCGCACCGACGGCAGCGCCTCCACCAGCTCGCTGTCGTAGGTGTAGCCGCCGTTGACGACGCCGATGCCCTGCGCGGAGGCGATCGGCGCCACCTGCCGGTACTCCTCCACCGTCCGTGTGAAGTGCACGACGGGGTGGCGCTGGGCGAACTCCTCCAGGGACAGCCGGCCGTCGGTCGTCTCGAACGGCAGCCACGGCAGCATCGTGCGCAGCATCTCCGCGTCGTGCCGGGCCAGGGACTTCACGCCCAGGAAGTGCACGGACAGGAACGCCGCCAGCCGCTCCGGGTCGCCGGCCGCCAGGCCCGTGAGCCAGGAGCGGATTCGCTCGCCGAGCGCCTCCCGCACGGCCGCCAGCGTCTCGTCCTCGTACAGCGACTCGCGCGAGGCCGTGGGGCGCAGGCTGTCGGTGTCGAGCACGCAGCGCACGAAGAACGCCCACTCGGGCAGCAGCTGTTCGGCCCGCTCGGTGAGCAGCATGCCCTTCAGGTGCACGCGGTGGCCCGCACGCTGCGCCGGGCTGACCGCCGACGGCAGCACGTACGCCACCCCGCGGATCCCGGCCAGCGGCACGTCGAGGTCGATCGAGTCCAGCGGGGTGAAGCCGAACAGCTCGTGGCAGTGCCGGGCCAGGGCGACCCGGCGGGCGGCGGGGGAGGGGTACGCCCGGTCCCAGGGGGCCGGCAGCCCGGTCACCGCGGTGTCGCCCACCCGGACGTCGTACGGCAGCAGCGACCCGAAGTCCCGCGCCAGGGCCAGGACGCGCTGCTCCGTGAGCCATTCGGCGGCCCCGGCCCGCGCCCGCAGATGCACGGTGGTGCCCGGCTCGGGCCGGGCGTCGTCGGGCAGCGTCCGCACGGTGTAGGAGCCGTCGTCGCGCGCCGTCCACTCCACGGGCGGCGCCCCGGGCGTCCGGGCGCTGCGGCTGACGACGCGGATGCGCTCGGCGACCACGAAGCAGGCCAGCAGGCCGATGCCGAACTGCCCGAGGAAGTCCGAGCGGGCCTCCTGCAGCCCCTCGGCGCGCTTGGAGCTGCGGCCGATCGTGGCCAGCAGCTCGTGGACGTCGGACTCGGTGAGCCCGACGCCGGTGTCCTCCACCCGCAGGGTGGCCGTCTCCCCGGAGTCCACGTGCAGCCGGACCCGGGCCGGCGCGTCGGGCTGTTCGGCCCGGCGGGCGGTGATGGCGTCCACGGCGTTCTGCAGCAGCTCGCGCAGGTAGACCTTGGGACTGGAGTAGAGGTGGTGGGAGAGCAGGTCCACCAGCCCGCGCAGGTCGACCTGGAAGGTGTGGGCCGACTCGGGGGCGGGCTGGGATGCCGAGGATGACTGTGAGGTCTGGGAGTCCATCGTCGCAGCGCCGGTGGGGGGACGGGCGACGGCGCGGGGTCGGGCGGTCCGCGTGGGGGCGGTGACCGCGGGGGAGGGCCGGAGCGCGCCATCCTAGAGCCCCGCCGACCCGTCCGACCATGGGTTATCCGGCACGTCTACGGGATTGTCGGTGCCGTGGTGTGCAATGGAGCTCGTGCCCGCACTGCAAGAACCACTGGAACAACCGCTGAAGAAGGTGCTCGGCCCCGCCACCGCGAAGGTCATGGCCGAGCACCTCGGCCTGCACACCGTCGGCGACCTCCTCCACCACTACCCGCGCAGGTACGAGGAGCGCGGCCAGCTCACCCACCTGGCCGACCTGCCCATGGACGAGCACGTGACGGTGGTCGCCCAGGTCGCCGACGCCCGCCTGCACACGTTCGCCTCCGCCCGGGCCCCGCGCGGCAGGGGCCAGCGTCTGGAGGTCACGATCACGGACGGCAGCGGCCGGCTGCAACTGGTCTTCTTCGGCAGCGGCGTGCACAAGCCCCACAAGGAGCTCCTGCCGGGCACCCGCGCGATGTTCGCGGGCAAGGTCTCCGTCTTCAACCGCAGGCTCCAGCTCGCCCACCCGGCGTACGAACTGCTGCACGCCGACACCGAGGAGACGGTCGAGAGCTGGGCCGGTGCCCTGATCCCGCTCTACCCCGCCACCGCCAAGCTGGAGTCGTGGAAGATCGGCAAGGCGGTCCAGACGGTCCTGCCCAGCGCGCAGGAGGCCGTCGACCCGCTGCCCGGCACGCTGCGCGAGGGCCGCGGCCTGGTCTCCCTGCCCGAGGCCCTGCTGAAGATCCACCGCCCGCAGACCAGGGCGGACATCGCCGACGCCCGCGCCCGTCTGAAGTGGGACGAGGCCTTCGTGCTCCAGGTCGCCCTCGCCCGCCGCCGGCACGCCGACACCCTGCTGCCCGCCGTCGCCCGCCGCCCCCGGCCCGACGGCCTGCTCGCGGCCTTCGACGACCGCCTCCCCTTCACCCTCACCGAGGGCCAGCAGAAGGTCTCCCGGGAGATCTTCGCCGACCTCGCCGCCGAGCACCCGATGCACCGGCTCCTGCAGGGCGAGGTGGGCTCGGGCAAGACGATGGTGGCCCTGCGCGCCATGCTCGCCGTCGTCGACGCGGGCGGTCAGGCCGCGATGCTCGCGCCCACCGAGGTGCTGGCCCAGCAGCACCACCGGTCCGTCACCGAGATGATGGGGGAGCTGGCGGAGGGCGGCATGCTGGGCGGCGCCGAGCACGCCACCAAGGTGGTGCTGCTGACCGGATCGATGGGCACGGCGGCCCGCCGGCACGCCCTGCTCGACCTGGCCACCGGCGAGGCCGGCATCGTCATCGGCACGCACGCGCTGATCGAGGACAAGGTGCAGTTCCACGACCTCGGGCTCGTCGTCGTCGACGAGCAGCACCGTTTCGGGGTCGAGCAGCGCGACGCCCTGCGCGGCAAGGGCAAGCAGCCGCCGCACCTGTTGGTCATGACCGCCACGCCTATTCCGCGCACGGTCGCCATGACCGTCTTCGGCGACCTGGAGACCTCCGTCCTCGACCAGCTCCCGGCGGGACGCTCGCCCATCGCCAGCCACGTCGTGCCGGCCGCCGACAAGCCCCACTTCCTGGCGCGGGCCTGGGAGCGGGTGCGCGAGGAGGTGGCGAACGGCCACCAGGCGTACGTCGTCTGCCCCCGCATCGGGGACGAGGAGGACGACCCGAAGAAGGCGGGGAAGCGCAAGCCGGCCGAGGACGAGGGGGACAGGCGCCCGCCGCTCGCCGTCCTCGACGTCGCCGAGCAGCTGGCCGCGGGCCCGCTGAGCGGCCTCAGGGTCGAGGTCCTGCACGGCAGGATGCCGCCCGACGACAAGGACGCGGTCATGCGGCGCTTCGCCGCCGGCGAGACCCACGTCCTGGTCGCCACCACCGTCATCGAGGTCGGCGTCAACGTGCCGAACGCCACCGTCATGGTGATCATGGACGCCGACCGCTTCGGCGTCTCCCAGCTCCACCAGCTGCGCGGCCGCGTCGGACGCGGCTCGGCGCCCGGGCTGTGCCTGCTGGTCACGGAGACGCCGGAGGCCGGCCCGGCCCGGCAGCGGCTGAACGCCGTGGCCTCCACCCTCGACGGCTTCGAACTCTCCCGGCTCGACCTCGAACAGCGCCGCGAGGGCGACGTCCTCGGCCAGGCGCAGTCCGGCGTCCGCTCCAGCCTGCGCATGCTCGCCGTCATCGACGACGAGGAGATCATCGCCGAGGCCCGCGAGGAGGCCGCCGCGGTGGTGGCCGACGATCCCGACCTCGCCCGGCTGCCGGGACTGCGGACGGCGCTGGACGCCCTGCTGGACGAGGAGCGGGAGCAGTACCTGGAGAAGGGCTGAGTGGGACAGGGGCCGAGAAGAAGAGCGGCTGAGAAGGCGAACGCCTGAGAACGGCAGGGACCGGGAGCGGGAAGGACCGGGAGCGAAAGCGGCCGGGAGCGAAAGCGGCCGGGAACGCCGGCTTCCGGAACCGGTGGGCGGCGCTGCCGCGGGCGGGCGCCCGGCGAGGGCGGCCGCGGCGGAACCCGCGGCCGCCCATGTCCGGGGGCGCCGCGTCCCGGCCTGCCAGACTGGACCCGTCACCACCCTCACGGACAAGGACCCCAGATGACCCGCGTGATCGCCGGCGCGGCCGGCGGACGCCGCCTAGCCGTCCCGCCGGGGACCGGCACCCGCCCCACCTCCGACCGGGCGCGCGAGGGCCTGTTCTCCACCTGGCAAGCCCTCCTCGGCGGCCCCCTGGACGGCGAACGGGTCCTCGACCTGTACGCCGGCTCCGGCGCCGTCGGCCTGGAGGCGCTGTCCCGCGGCGCCGGTCACACCCTGCTCGTCGAGGCCGACGCCCGCGCGGCCCGCACCGTCCGGGACAACGTCCGCAGCCTCGGCCTGCCGGGCGCCGAGGTCCGGGCGGGCAGGGCCGAACAGATCATCCGCACCACGGCGCCGGAGAAGCCGTACGACCTGGTCTTCCTCGACCCCCCGTACGCCGTCTCCGACGACGATCTGCGCGAGATCCTGATCACACTCCGCACGGAGGGCTGGCTCGCGGAGGACACCCTCGTCACCGTGGAGCGCAGCACCAGGGGCGGCGATTTCCGGTGGCCGCCCGGGTTCGACGCGATCAGGGCCCGTCGCTACGGCGAGGGAACGTTTTGGTACGGTCGCGCCGCCTCTACGTGCGAAGACGCACGATGACCGGACCGGAGAGCGAGGGATCTCAGTTGCGCCGCGCCGTCTGTCCCGGGTCGTTCGACCCGATCACCAACGGACATCTCGACATCATCGCCCGCGCCTCCCGTCTGTACGACGAGGTCTACGTGGCGGTGATGATCAACAAGGCCAAGAAGGGCCTGTTCGAGGTCGACGAGCGGATCGAGCTGATCCGCGAGGTCACCGCCGGCTACGGGAACGTACGGGTCGAGGCCTTCCACGGCCTCCTCGTCGACTTCTGCAAGCAGCGCGACATCCCGGCCATCGTCAAGGGTCTGCGGGCCGTCAGCGACTTCGACTACGAGCTGCAGATGGCCCAGATGAACAACGGCCTGTCCGGGGTGGAGACCTTGTTCGTCCCGACCAACCCCACCTACAGCTTCCTGTCCTCCTCGCTGGTCAAGGAGGTCGCGGCCTGGGGCGGCGACGTCTCCCACCTGGTGCCGCCCCAGGTCCTGGAAGCGCTCGGACGCCGCCTGAACAGGGACTGACCGCGCTCGCGGGCCGCCTCCCGCCCGGCGGCGGGGGCTGACGGACCGTCACCCGGTGTCCCGCGGACGGCCCGGAGCCGTACAGTCGTCCCGTCCGTCTCCAACACATCGGCAGGAAGTGGCGAGCACACGGTGGACGTGCAGAAGAAGCTCGACGAGATCGTCTCCGCGGTCTCCGGCGCCCGGTCCATGCCCATGTCGGCCTCGTGCGTGATCAACCGGGCCGAACTGCTCGCGATGCTCGACGAGGTGCGTCAGGCCCTGCCCGGCTCGCTCGCCCAGGCGCAGGAGCTGATCGGCGACCGCGAGCAGATGGTCGAGGAGGCCCGGCGCGAGGCCGAGCGGATCATCGAGGGAGCGCACGCCGAACGCGGTTCGCTGATCTCCGGCACGGAGATCGCCCGCCGTTCCCAGGCCGAGGCCGACCGCATCCTCGCCGAGGCCCGCCAGGAGGCCGAGGAGATCCGCGCCGAGGCCGACGACTACGTCGACTCCAAGCTCGCCAACTTCGAGGTCGTGCTGACCAAGACGCTCGGCTCCGTCGGCCGCGGCCGCGAGAAGCTGCTCGGCACCGGACCCGGCCTCGACGAGGACGGCTACGAGGACGCCGACGCCCCGGAGCGCAGCCACGACCCGGAGACGCTGCGGCGCGACGCCGACGCCTACGTCGACGCCAAGCTCGGCGCCTTCGAGGCGGTCCTCGCCAAGACCCTGGAGGCGGTCGGCAAGGGCCGGCAGAAGCTGCACGGCCGCATCGCCACCGACGACCTCGGCGCCCTCGCCGACGACACCACGACCGTCCAGCACTCCAGCGACGCCGACTACCTGGCCGACCTCGCGGCCCTCGCGGAGACCCCGGCCGAGCCGCCGGCCCGGCCGGCCTACGAGCAGCAGCCCGCGTACGGCTACCAGCAGGCGGCCGCGCAGACCGACCCGTACGGCGGCGGCTACCCGCAGCAGGACTACGGCCGGCAGGCCCCCTACGACGGCCGGCAGGACCCCTACGACGGGCAGCAGGGCGGCTACGACGGGCAGCGGCCCGCGTACGACGGACAGCAGGACCCGTACGGCTACCAGCAGGCCGACCCGTACGCCCCCGCACCCGGCTACGCGCAGGGCTACGACTACGACGGCCCGCAGGCGGGCTACGACCCGAACGCCGCGCACCGGGACCAGCAGGGCGACCAGGACTACGGCGCGGCGCAACAGGGCCGGCCGCAGGCGCTCGACGAGACCAGCCTCTTCGACACCAGCATGATCAGCGCCGAGCAGCTGCGGGCGTACGAGCAGCGGCGCGGCCTGTAGCGCGGCGCTGCCCGCACACCGGCGCGGCCTCCGGTTCGGCGCCGCGGCCCGCGGGGCCGGGCCACCGGATTGGGCCGACAGCGAAAGGTCCAGTATCCTGGCTGTTCGGTCGCGCGTACTCTCGCGATCCACGCTGCCCGGTACACCGGAGGGCGGCGCCCCCCGAGTCAAGATCGAAAGCAGGAATGGCCGCCAACGCACGCCTCGACCACCGCAACCCCCTCGTGTTCGACACGCATGAGCTGGGGCGGCGTCCTGGTGCGCTGCAGCGCCTGACCCGCACGGTCCCGGCTCCCAGGGACCTCGGTATCCAGGGAGTCGTCGGAGTGCCGGAAGGCGCCCCGGTGGAGCTCGAACTCCGGCTCGAGTCGGTCATGGAAGGGGTGCTCGTCACAGGCACCGCCCGTGCACGGGCCGAGGGGGAGTGCGTAAGGTGTCTGGAGCCGGTCGAGCTGGAGCTCGAAGCGGACTTCCAGGAGATGTTCTCGTACCCTGACGCCGACGACCGGGGCCGCGTGATCGCGGAACCGGGCGACGACGCCGAGGACGACGAGGACAGGCTCCTGCTCGAGGACGGACTCTTCGACCTCGAACCTCTGCTGCGCGATGCGGTGGTGCTCGCACTGCCGATGCAGCCGGTGTGCCAGGAAGACTGCCCGGGCCTGTGCTCCGAGTGCGGAGCGCGGCTCGCGGACGACCCGGACCACCACCACGACGCCGTCGACATCCGTTGGGCGGCACTGCAGGGACTCGCCGGTTCACTCGAACCCGGCGAGAAGGACGAGATGAGCGGCGCCGAACCGGGCGTCGACGAGAAGCAGGAGAAGTAGCCGTGGCTGTTCCGAAGCGGAAGATGTCGCGCAGCAACACGCGCCACCGCCGGTCGCAGTGGAAGGCTGCGGTCCCCACCCTGGTTGCGTGTGAGCGCTGCCACGAGCCCAAGCTGCAGCACATCGCGTGCCCGTCGTGCGGCACCTACAACAAGCGCCAGGTCCTCGAGGTCTGAGCGGCTGGTGAGAGGCACCGTGTCCACTGCCAAGAAGGCGGATGACGCCAAGGCGGATCCAACCGCCCGGAAAAAGTCGGACAACACGGCCTCGTCCCACACGCTTCTGGAAGGGCGGCTCGGCTACCGGCTCGAGTCCGCCCTTCTGGTGCGTGCGCTGACCCACCGTTCCTACGCGTACGAGAACGGCGGTCTGCCCACCAACGAGCGGCTGGAGTTCCTCGGGGACTCCGTGCTCGGCCTGGTGGTCACGGACACGCTGTACCGCGCCCACCCCGACCTGCCCGAGGGCCAGCTGGCCAAGCTCCGGGCCGCGGTGGTCAACTCGCGCGCGCTGGCCGAGGTGGGCCGCGGCCTCGACCTCGGCTCCTTCATCCGGCTCGGCCGCGGTGAAGAGGGCACGGGCGGCCGGGACAAGGCGTCCATCCTCGCCGACACCCTCGAAGCGGTGATCGGCGCGGTCTATCTCGACCAGGGCCTCGACGCGGCGTCCGAACTGGTGCACCGCCTGTTCGACCCGCTGATCGAGAAGTCCTCGAACCTCGGGGCCGGCCTGGACTGGAAGACGTCACTCCAGGAGCTCACCGCGACCGAGGGGCTCGGTGTCCCCGAGTACCTGGTCACGGAGACCGGACCCGACCACGAGAAGACCTTCACTGCTGCCGCCCGCGTCGGAGGCGTCTCGTACGGCACCGGCACCGGCCGCAGCAAGAAGGAGGCGGAGCAGCAGGCCGCGGAGTCCGCGTGGCGGGCCATCCGCGCCGCGGCGGACGAGCGAGCCGCGGCCCAGGCGGCGGCTGCCGCCGTGCCCGTCGACGGCAGCGCCGACGCGGAGTCTGCCTCCGTCTGACCAGCACCAGCGACCCGAGCGCCCGTCCCGCCCCGGGACGGGCGCTCGGCCCATGACGACGGCCGTCATCGCCGTCGCGTGCCGTTCCCCCGGGGGAGACCATGCCCGAACTGCCCGAGGTCGAGGTCGTCCGGCGCGGCCTGGACCGGTGGGTCGCCCACCGGACCGTCGCCGACGTCGACGTGCTGCATCCGCGCGCGGTGCGCCGCCACCTGGCCGGCGCCGCCGACTTCGCGCACCGCCTGGCGGGCCACCGCATCGGCGTTCCCAGCCGGCGCGGCAAGTACCTGTGGCTGCCGCTGGAGGACACGGACCAGGCGATCGTGGCCCACCTCGGCATGAGCGGCCAGCTGCTGGTCCAGCCGCAGGACGCCCCCGACGAGAAGCACCTCAGGATCCGCGTCCGGTTCACCGGCGCCCCGGCACCGGCGTCCGGCTCCTTCGAGAGCACCGGCCCCACGGCGTGGGGAACCGAGCTGCGCTTCGTCGACCAGCGCACCTTCGGCGGCCTGTCGCTGCACGGCACCACGGCGGACGGGGTGCCCGACGTCATCGCGCACATCGCCCGCGACCCCCTCGACCCGCTCTTCGACGACGAGGCCTTCCATCAGGCGCTGCGCCGCAAGCGCACCACCGTCAAGCGGGCGCTGCTCGACCAGACGCTGATCAGCGGGGTGGGCAACATCTACGCGGACGAGGCACTGTGGCGGGCCCGCATCCACTACGAGCGCCCCACCGCCACCCTCACCCGTCCCCGTACCGCCGAGCTGCTCGGCCACATCAGGGACGTCATGACCGCGGCCCTGGCCGTCGGCGGCACCAGCTTCGACAGCCTGTACGTCAACGTCAACGGCGAGTCCGGCTACTTCGACCGCTCGCTGGACGCGTACGGCCGCGAGGGCCTGCCCTGCCGCCGCTGCGCCACCCCGATGCGCCGCCGCCCCTGGATGAACCGCTCCAGCTACTTCTGCCCGAAGTGCCAGCCCGTCCCGCGCATACGCACCGCCCCGGGGGTGATCCTCCCCAGGTGACGCCCCGACGGGGCCACGGCCGCGCTCCCGCGGGGCTTCGGCCGTTGGCGCGGGACACGCCTTCGGCCGGCAAGCGCGGGAAACGCAGGGTCCGCCGGCGACAACGGACGGAGCCGCGCCCGGATCCGGCGGCCGGCGCCCGCACCGGTAGCGGCTGCGCTCAGCCCCGGCGGGCGTCGTACTCCTGACGGGCCGCCAGGACGTCGTCCATGCTGCCCTCCACGCACTGGATGAGAGCCAGCAGGCGCGCGGCGACCTCGCGGCCGAGCGGGGTGAGTTCGTAGTCCACGCGGGGCGGGTTCGTCGGCTGGGCCTCGCGGTGCACCAGGCCGTCGCGCTCCAGCGCGTGCAGGGTCTGGGACAGCATCTTCTCGCTCACGCCGTCGACGCGGCGGCGCAGCTCGTTGAAGCGGAACGACCCCTCGTACAGCGCGCCCAGGGTGAGCGTGCCCCAGCGCCCCGTCACGTGCTCCAGCGTGCCGCGCGAGGGACAGGCCCGGGCGAACACGCTGTACGGAAACTTCCGCTCCTCAGCGCACTCCTGCGACATGGTCATACCCTGAGCGTACGCGATCGCAGCGCTTCCCAGCGCATTGCGCTGACTCCTGGTTAGCGTGCTGGCGGACGAGCGCCTATGACGGAAAAACCACGGCGCTCGTACCAGTGGCGAGGCCAGTCCGCCGCATCGGCGGTGAGAAACCGGGTGCCGCAGCCCTCGTCGACAGCCAGGCGCAGGGCGGTGGTCAGGACGGCGTCGCCCTACCCGCGCCCGAGGTGGACTCCGAGGTGATCAGATCCTCGATCTGGGCCACACCGGTTGCCGGGGCCGCGGCCTGGCGGCGGGCGACCGCGGACAGGAAGGCGTTGATCCGCGGAAGTTCGGCGTTCGGCAGGGAGGGAGCCTGCGCGGCCGTGACCCTGGCCGCCTCCGATCGGCCGTGCGGGCAGAACACCGGCGCCCCCGGCGCGCACGCGGGCCACGGAGACCCCACTCACACCGCGTACGTACACGTACCGAGGCCGTCGAGCCGGACCCCGCCACGGCCGCCGGGGATCGCGTCCCCTCGGACGAGAAACCCCGGCCCGGCGGCCCGGACAGGGCCACGCAGAGTGCTCGCAGCCGCCTGTGGTCAGTAGCCGAACAAGTGAAGGACCGGGTCACTGACCTGCGCCGTGTCATCGATCAACGCTGCGACCTGCGACTCGGCTGACGATGGTTGTCAGCGTTGTTCGTCGTCGGGCGCCCTCGCACGGCCCAGAGACGGCCCCAACCGACCGGGACAAGGTGCCTTGCCGCGACGGCCACAGTTGCCGATCATTCGAGCATGAGACCCGAAGTGCAGGCGTTCGTCGCCGATGGTCCACTGCCCGACTGGGAGGGGAGCGAAGAAGAGATCGACAGGCGCTACGAGCAACTTCGGGCAATCTCCCGACCGGTTACGGCGGAGGAGGCGCAGGCGCTGGCCACGTGTTTCGGGCCCGACGACTGTTACGGCGTCGCCTGGACGCTGGTCCACCTGATCGAGACCGGTCCTGGACCGGTGCCCTCAGTGGCTCGTCCCCCTACCGACGCCGCCTATTGGCACGAGACGCTGTGGTTGCGGTGGGGGAACGAACAGTCCGGCTGAGCGGCCTTTGACCGTGGGTCTCAATGACCCGACAACCAAACGCCGCCGCACCCGGATCTCGAAGCACCAGTTTGGAAGATCGCGCATGCGGACGACTGCTGACCTGGTGAGACGGTGACCTGCACGTTCTTGGGTCGCTCGCCATGGTTCCCCGTTGCTTCCCCGCGGGCGCCCTTCGCCCCGGCACGCTGGGGGTACATGTGGGCCTCTCGCGCCTTGGTGGGTCACCGGAGCCCTACCCCCTGAAGGCGCCGACCAGACGGATCGTTCCGATCGCTATGCCCATCACGCCGAGTACGGCCCCCGTCGCCCTCACCACCGTAGGGGTGAAGACGGCACTGACCCCGACACGTTTCGTCATGAACCCGCAGATCCGCCATGCGATGTTGCGGGCATTGCACGCAACCAGCATCATCACGACCCCGAAATCGAGGTCGTACACGGCCCTGCCCCAGCCGCTCACTGAGCTCCCCTCCCGTACACGCGGGACCATTCTCCATGGCTGATGAGCGGACGGTGTGATGGCGGCGCAGCGGCTCCAATGCGAGCGTCGAGACCGGGCGGGACAACGGCACGTACGCGCTGCGGCACGTCTACGCCGCGGTGCTCCTGGACGCGGGGGAGAGCATCAAGGCTCTCAGTGAGTACCTGGGCCACCACGACCCCGGCTTCACGCCGCGGACGTACACGCACCGATACCGTCGAGCGGGACCCGGACCCGGGCCGCCGTGGATCGCGTCTTCCCGGAGGAGCAATCCACGGCTGACGGCCCGGACACGGCCCAGGAGGGGGCTTAGCCGTCTGACCTGCGGTTATCTCAATAGCCGAAGTCCTGGGTCCACCAGGGGCCGCCGGGGCCGAGGTGGACGCCGACGCCCAGGGTCTTGAAGTCGGGGTTCAGTATGTTGGCGCGGTGGCCCGGGCTGTTCATCCAGGCCTCCATCACCGCCGCCGCGTCGGCCTGGCCCCGCGCTATGTTCTCCCCGCCGAGGCCGGTGACGCCGGCCTTCGCCGCCCGGTCCCACGGCGAGGCGCCGCTCGGGTCGGTGTGGTCGAAGAAGTCCTGCGTGGCCATGGCCTGGCTGAAGTCCTCCGCCAGGTCCGTCAGCGCGCTGCTCGCGGACACCGGTGCCAGCCCGGCCTTGGCCCGCTCCTCGTTCACCAGCCGGAGCACCTCGGCCTCGGCGGCGGCCTGCGCGGCGGACCCTGCCGGAGCGCCGGAGCGCCCGGGGGCCTTCGGGGCCTGGCCGGTGGGCCGCTCCTGCGGCTTCCCGGGCTTCTCCGGTGCGTCCGTCGGCTGCTCCGCCGGCGGCTTGGTGGGCGTGGCCGAGGGTGCGGCGGAGGCGGAGGCGGACGGGGACGCCGAGGCGGGGGCGGACGGCGTCGCCGACGCCGACCGGTCCGCGTCGCGGCTCGTCGACGAGCCGCCGGCGCGGCCGTCCACGCTGCCGGACGTGCCGCCCTGCGGGGAGTCCGTGTTGGTCGGCGAGCCCCCGGCCTGCACGGAGTCGCCGCCGCTGCTGGTGCCGCCGCCGAGCTTGTAGTTCTCCAGGCCCGGCACCGTGCCCGTGGCGACCGCGACCGTGCCGAGGGCGACCGCGGCCGAGACGCCGAGCAGGCCGCTGCGGACCGGCGTAGCGGCCTTCCGCTTGCGGCGGTGGCCCGGGGCCCGGGCGCCCTCGGACGGGGAGAAGCCCGTCTCCGGGAAGACCACCGTCTCGGCGGCCTGGGCCTGGTCGTCGTACGGGGCGTAGAGGTACTCCTGGCTCCTCGCGTAGGAGTCGGCGTACGCCTCCGGGTTCAGGTAGGGCGCGATGCCCCTGACGGGGCGGTCGGCCGGGTACGAGTCCCAGGGGTCGCGGTCCTGTGCGGGGAAGCCGTGTGCTTCCGTGACCCCCGTGGCGCGGCCCGTGGCGGCGGCGCGGCCGGCGTCGGAGCGTCGGTGGCGTCCCATGTCCTGGCCTTCCTCGTCCTGTGCGGTCGACGCGGGCCGTTGAGCCGTCGCGGTCAACCCAACTCACTCAATCGAGTGAGTTTCAGATGAGATTCATTGGGTTGGGACGGTACCGCATGGCGGCAGGGGAGGAAGTGCCGGGAGAGACATTGGCCCGTTAGGTTGCACTCATGAGTGAGGATGTACGGCTGGTCGCGTGGGTGCGCGGACAGGTCCAGGGAGTGGGTTTCCGCTGGTTCACGCGGGCCAGGGCGCTGGAGATCGGCGGCCTGAGTGGTTTTGCTCTCAATCTGGCCGACGGACGCGTCCAGGTGGTCGCCGAGGGCCCGGACGGCGCGTGCCGCAGGCTCCTGGACTGGCTCCAGGGTGACGACACGCCCGGACGCGTTGACGGCGTCACCGAGATCTGGGACACACCGCGCGGCGGCTACGACGGCTTCGCCATCCGCTGAGCGCACTCCCGCTGGGGCCCCTCCGGACGCGGACCGGGACCCCTCCGGCACTCCCCGTGAGCGAGAACGAGCAGGTGATTGGCGAGAAGCCCTTGCCGCGGGAGCTGCCGCACGGCAGGATGATCGCCACGCCCCGAGGGGCCCGCAGGAGTCGCAGCGCCGCCGTACCGGGCCGCGCGCCCCCGGGTGACCCGCCGATACGGGCGTGATCGTGTTGACCGTCAAACTTTTTGGTGAGACGCTGAAAGCCCGCGCACCTTAGCTGTTTGGCATGGCTGAACGGCAGCACAACTCCAGGCCTGCCAAGCGCTGCAGGTGCGAAATCCCTCACGACCCACCACCGCTTCGGTCGGTCACTCAGTGTGGAGGACCATCCATCATGGCAAAGGCGCTTCTCGGTTACGTCGGTGGCTCCGACCCTCGACTCCTCGCCGAGATGCGACGGCTCCAGCAGCGCGTCCAGGACCTCGAATCCGAGCTCGTACGGATCCAGGCCGAGAACGAGGCGCTGACGGCTGCCGCTTCTCACGACAGGATCATGGAGCGTTCCGACGCACACCAGGCGGAGCCTGCGCTCACCTGATCACTGATTCGCACAACGACACAGTGGTTGGGCTGCCCGTATCAACCGCTCAGTCACAGTTGCAAGGGACGCTTCGGCGTCCCTTTTTCCTTCCCCCGTGCATCCTTTCAGACCCTTAACCTCTGGTCTGCCCTTCCCGCTGACGGGTGAAACCGCGGGTTCCCGCAGTGCGGTACGCCCCCGGGGGTAAAGTCCGGCTGTGTGCACCTCAAGGCCCTGACCCTGCGTGGGTTCAAGTCGTTCGCCTCGGCGACCACGCTCCGGTTCGAACCGGGGATCACGTGCGTCGTCGGCCCGAACGGCTCGGGCAAGTCCAACGTCGTGGACGCGCTCAGCTGGGTCATGGGCGAGCAGGGCGCCAAGTCCCTGCGCGGCGGCAAGATGGAGGACGTCATCTTCGCCGGCACCACCGGGCGCCCGCCGCTCGGCCGCGCCGAGGTGTCCCTGACCATCGACAACTCCGACGGTGCCCTGCCCATCGAGTACTCCGAGGTCACCATCACGCGGATCATGTTCCGCAACGGCGGCAGCGAGTACCAGATCAACGGCGACACCTGCCGGCTGCTCGACATCCAGGAGCTGCTGTCCGACTCCGGCATCGGCCGCGAGATGCACGTCATCGTCGGCCAGGGCCAGCTCGACTCCGTCCTGCACGCCGACCCCATGGGCCGCCGCGCCTTCATCGAGGAGGCCGCGGGCGTCCTCAAGCACCGCAGGCGCAAGGAGAAGGCGCTGCGGAAGCTGGACGCGATGCAGGCCAACCTCGCCCGCATCCAGGACCTCACCGACGAGCTGCGCCGCCAGCTCAAGCCGCTCGGCCGGCAGGCGGCGGTGGCCCGCCGGGCGGCCGTCATCCAGGCCGACCTGCGCGACGCCCGGCTCCGGCTGCTCGCCGACGACCTCGTCCGGCTGCGGGAGGCGCTGCGCGCCGAGATCGCCGACGAGGCGGCGCTGAAGGAACGCAAGGAGGCCGTGGAGAGCGAGCTGCGCAAGGCGCTCCAGCGCGAGGCGCTGCTGGAGGACGAGGTACGCGGGCTCACCCCGCGGCTCCAGCGGGCCCAGCAGACCTGGTACGAACTCTCCCAGCTCGCCGAGCGTGTCCGCGGCACCGTCTCGCTCGCCGACGCCCGCGTGAAGAGCGCCACCTCCGCACCCGTCGAGGAGCGGCGCGGCCGTGACCCCGAGGACCTGGAACGCGAGGCCGCCCGCGTCCGGGAGCAGGAGGCCGAGCTGACGGCGGCCCTGGAGGCGGCCCAGCGCGCCCTGGACGACACGGTCGCGCACCGCGCCGAGCTGGAGAGCGAACTCTCCGTCGAGGAACGGCGCCTCAGGGACGCGGCCCGCGCCCTCGCGGACCGCCGCGAGGGCCTGGCCCGGCTCAGCGGCCAGGTCGGCGCGGCCCGTTCGCGCGCCGCCTCCGCCCAGGCCGAGATCGACCGCCTGGCCGCCGCACGGGACGACGCGCGGGAACGCGCCGTGCGGGCGCGGGAGGAGTACGAGACCCTGCGGGCCGAGGTCGACGGCCTCGACGCCACCGACCTGGAGCTCGCCGAACGGCACGAGACCGAGAAGGCCGCGCTGGCCGACGCGGACGCCGCCCTCACGGCCGCCCGCGAGGCCGTCACCGCCGCCGAGCGTGAGCGCGCCGCGACCCGGGCCCGGCACGACGCCCTCGCCCTGGGCCTGCGCCGCAAGGACGGCACCGGCGCGCTGCTGGAGTCCGCGGACGGCCTGGCCGGGCTGCTGGGACCGGCGGCCGGACTGCTCACCGTCACCCCGGGGTACGAGACCGCCCTGGCCGCCGCCTTCGGCGCCGCCGCCGACGCCCTCGCCGTGTCCACCCCGGGCTCGGCCGCCGAGGCCCTGCGGCTGCTGCGCAAGCAGGACGCCGGACGCGCGGCGCTGCTGATCGGCGGCGGCCCCGACGAGGCGCCGCGGCCGCCCGGACCGGACGGGCCGCCCCGGGCGGCCGACCTCGTCCGCGGCCCCGACGCCCTCATGCCCGCCGTACGGCACCTGCTCCGCGGGATCGTCGTCGTCGGCACGCTGGAGGACGCCGAGGAGCTGGTGCGAGCCCAGCCCGGCCTCACCGCCGTCACGGCCGAGGGCGACCTGCTCGGGGCGCACTTCGCCCAGGGCGGCTCCGCCGGTGCGCCCAGTCTGCTGGAGGTGCAGGCCTCCGTCGACGAGGCCGCCGCGGAACTGCGCGAACTGGACGTGCGGTGCGAGGAGCTCGCCCGGACCCAGGCCGATGCCGCCGAGCGCCGCACGCGGTGCGCCGCGCTCGTGGAGGAGCTGGGGGAGCGGCGCAGGGCTGCCGACCGGGAGAAGTCGGCCGTGGCGCAGCAGCTCGGGCGGCTCGCCGGGCAGGCCCGGGGGGCGGCCGGGGAGGCCGAGCGCGCCGAGGCCGCCGCCGCGCGGGCGCAGGAGGCGCTGGACACGGCAGTGCGGGAGGTCGAGGAGCTGGCCGAGCGGCTCGCCGCCGCCGAGGAGATGCCGGTCGAGGAGGAGCCCGACACCTCCGTGCGCGACCGGCTCGCCGCCGACGGCGCCAACGCCCGGCAGACCGAGATGGAGGCCCGGCTCCAGGTCCGTACGCACGAGGAGCGGGTCCGGGGGCTGGCGGGGCGGGCCGACTCCCTCGACCGGGCTGCCCGCGCGGAACGCGAGGCACGCGCGCGTGCCGAGCAGCGGCGGGCCCGGATGCGCCACGAGGCGGCCGTCGCCGCGGCCGTGGCCTCGGGGGCCCGGCAGCTGCTGGCGCACGTCGAGGTGTCGCTGGCCCGCGCCGAGGAGGAGCGGGCGGCCGCCGAGGCCGCCAAGGCCCGTCGTGAGCAGGAGCTGACCCAGGCCCGTGCGGCGGGACGCGACCTGAAGGCCGAGCTCGACAAGCTGACGGACTCCGTCCACCGGGGTGAGGTGCTCGGCGCCGAGAAGCGGCTGCGGATCGAGCAACTGGAGACCAGGGCGCTGGAGGAGCTCGGTGTGGAGCCGGCCGGACTCGTCGCCGAGTACGGCCCGCACCAGCCGGTGCCGCCGTCGCCGCCCGCCGAGGGCGAGCAGCTGCCGGAGGACCCGGAGCACCCGCGCAACCGGCCCACGCCGTACGTCCGTGCGGAGCAGGAGAAGCGGCTCAGGGCCGCCGAGCGCGCCTACCAGCAGCTGGGCAAGGTCAACCCGCTGGCCCTGGAGGAGTTCGCGGCGCTGGAGGAACGCCACCAGTTCCTCAGCGAGCAGCTGGAGGACCTGAAGAAGACCCGGGCCGACCTGCTCCAGGTCGTCAAGGAGGTCGACGAGCGCGTCGAACAGGTCTTCACCGAGGCCTACCGGGACACCGCGCGCGAGTTCGAGGGTGTCTTCGGCCGGCTGTTCCCGGGCGGTGAGGGGCGCCTGGTGCTGACCGACCCGGAGAACATGCTGACCACGGGCGTGGACGTCGAGGCCCGTCCCCCGGGCAAGAAGGTCAAGCGGCTGAGCCTGCTCTCCGGCGGCGAGCGGTCGCTGACGGCCGTCGCCCTGCTGGTGTCGATCTTCAAGGCCCGGCCGAGTCCGTTCTACGTCATGGACGAGGTCGAGGCGGCGCTCGACGACACCAACCTTCAGCGGCTGATCCGCATCATGCAGGAGCTGCAGGAGAGCTCCCAGCTCATCGTCATCACGCACCAGAAGCGCACGATGGAGGTCGCCGACGCGCTCTACGGCGTCTCCATGCAGGGCGACGGCGTGTCGAAGGTCATCAGCCAGCGGTTGCGCTGAGCCGCCCGCGGTCCTGTCGGCGGCGGCGTGCGGCCGTGCCCGGCGTCCTCCGCGGCCCCGCCCGGCCGCTGTGCCCAGCTGTCCTCCGCCGCCCCTCCCGGCCGCCGTGCCCAGCCGTCCTCCGCGTCCGTGGTCCTGCCGCGACCCCGCCCGAGCTGCCCACTTCGCCCGAGCGGTCGGTTCCGCGCGGGCGCGCGCGGCCCGCGCGTGCTCACGATGCCGCGGGGTAGACGACCTACGTCCCGGTAGTTGCTTCAACTATTGAAGGCAACCAACCCAACGGGCGGATGAAAACTCACAGCGTTCGCCTATTGACTTCGAAACTTGAAGGCATAGTCTCTGCAACGTTGCTTTTACCTTCAGGTGTCGCCACCTGGAAGGGCTGACCCCCACCCCGGCAGCGTTGCCGGTGGCCCGAGGAGTACACGTGACCAGCACAGCGCAGGCATCCCAGTCCGGAGCCACGACGGCTCCGCCCGATCACCTCGGGCACGTCATCTTCATCGCGGCGGCGGCCGCGATGGGCGGCTTCCTCTTCGGCTACGACAGCTCCGTGATCAACGGCGCCGTCGAGGCCATCCGGGACCGCTACGACATCGGCTCAGCAGCGCTGGCCCAGGTCATTGCCATCGCCCTCATCGGCTGCGCCATCGGCGCCGCGACCGCCGGCCGCATAGCCGACCGCATCGGCCGCATCCGGTGCATGCAGATAGCCGCCGTCCTGTTCACCATCAGCGCCGTCGGCTCGGCTCTGCCCTTCGCGCTGTGGGACCTCGCCTTCTGGCGCGTCGTCGGCGGCTTCGCCATCGGCATGGCCTCGGTCATCGGCCCCGCCTACATCGCCGAGGTCGCCCCGCCCGCGTACCGCGGCCGCCTCGGCTCCTTCCAGCAGGCCGCGATCGTCGTCGGCATCGCCATCTCCCAGCTGGTCAACTGGGGTCTGCTCAACGCCGCCGGCGGCGACCAGCGCGGCACGCTCATGGGCCTCGAGGCCTGGCAGGTCATGCTCGGCGTCATGGTCGTCCCGGCCGTCCTCTACGGCCTGCTCTCCTTCGCGATCCCCGAGTCCCCGCGCTTCCTGATCTCCGTCGGCCGCCGCGACCGCGCCCGCGAGATCCTCGCCGAGGTCGAGGGCGGTGACGCCGACCTCGACGGCCGCGTCGCCGAGATCGAGAACGCCATGCGCCGCGAGGAGAAGTCGAGCTTCAAGGACCTGCTCGGCGGCAGCTTCTTCTTCAAGCCGATCGTCTGGGTCGGCATCGGCCTGTCGGTCTTCCAGCAGTTCGTCGGCATCAACGTCGCGTTCTACTACTCCTCGACGCTGTGGCAGTCGGTGGGTGTCGACCCGACGGACTCGTTCTTCTACTCGTTCACGACGTCGATCATCAACATCGTCGGCACCGTGATCGCGATGATCTTCGTCGACCGCGTCGGCCGCAGGCCGCTCGCGATCATCGGATCGGTCGGCATGGTCGTCGGTCTGGCCCTGGAGGCCTGGGCCTTCAGCTTCGACCTCGTCGGCGGCAAGCTGCCGGCCACGCAGGGCTGGGTCGCCCTGGTCGCCGCCCACGTGTTCGTCCTCTTCTTCGCCCTGTCCTGGGGTGTGGTCGTCTGGGTCATGCTCGGCGAGATGTTCCCGAACCGGATCCGCGCCGCCGCCCTGGGTGTGGCCGCCGCCGCGCAGTGGATCGCCAACTGGGCCATCACCGCGAGCTTCCCGTCGCTGGCCGACTGGAACCTCTCCGCGACCTACGTGATCTACACGGTCTTCGCCGCGCTCTCCATCCCGTTCGTCCTGAAGTTCGTCAAGGAGACGAAGGGCAAGAGGCTGGAGGAGATGGGCTGAGCCTCGTCCCGAGGCCCTCGAACCCGAGGAGAAGGGCCAAGTCCCCGCTGCCCCTCTCCTCGAACCCCACGCGTACTGCCCCGGCTCGCTCCCCCGAGCCGGGGCAGTACGCATTTCCGTGCGCACGGGCTCAGCGGACAGTCCGGCCTCCGGCGGTCTTGGGGCTCTTGCCCGGGACACCTGAGGGCGACCGCTGGGCTGCGGGCTGCGGGCTGCGGGCTGCGGGCTGCGAGGTCCCCGTGCACCTCGGGCCGGTCGTCAGGGGCGGGGCCGAAGGGGTGCCGCCTCAAGCAGGTGGGTCTACGAGTGCGGAAGGGCCCGGGCACCGCGGTCACGCCCGCGCTCCGCCCGCCGGAGAAGGTCGTCCGACCCAGTCGGCCGCGGCCCAGCCGGCTTCGGGCTCAAGCCCTCACAGGGCCCGGCTGGGGCAGGCGCCGTCCGCACACCTCGGGGCCGGCTGGAGGGGGAGCGGATGCGGAGACGCTACGGCGGCCGAAGGGGGTGCGGTGACCGGAGCGCCCGCACGGCCGGGGAGCCGTCGGAGTTCCGCGCCCATTTCAGGCGGGGCGCACCGCGCGCGCGGCAGTCCGCGGACGGAAGCCGAGCCGGGCCGCCGGCCTGTACACGAGCCCCGGCCTCTCGTATCTGGGCTCAGACCTTGGGCTTATGCGGGCCCCGGCCTGGTGAGCCGCAAGTGGAGACAGGGCCGGGAACAGCCCGGGCCCCTCCGCCAGCGGCGCGAGCCCGGGACTCCAGGTGACGGACCGCCCTCGCGCTTTGCCCGTACCTCAAAGCCGCAGGCCTGCGGTTCCGGGTCACGCGGGCGCGGCGAAGGGCGTGGGCTTGCGATTCCGGGTCACGCGGGCGCGGCGAAGGGCGTGGGCTTGCGGTTCCGGGTCAGGCGGGCGCGGCGAAGGGCGTGGGCTTGCGGTTCCGGGTCAGGCGGGCCCGGCGAAGGGCGCGGGCCTGCGATCCCGGGCCACGCGGGCGCGACGAAGGCCGCAGGCCCGCGATTCGGGGTCACGCGGGCCCCGCAGAGACCGCGGGCCCGGGAGCTCCGATCACGCCCCCGCAGTCACGGACTCCTCGACAGAGGCGGCCCCGGCGGCCCCGGCGGGCTCCGCGGGCGTCGCCGGCGCAGCCACCGCCGGCTTCGGCAGCACCGTGTACAGCAGGCCGGAGATCACCACGGTGGCGACCCAGCCCAGGCCGTACTCGCCGATCACGTTGTTCCGGGCGAGCGGGCCGGTGAACCAGTCCGAGGTGGTGAACATCAGACCCGCGCCGAGGCCCCCCGCCCAGGCGGCGACCGCCGCGGGGGAGAAGCCGCCCCGGTACCAGTAGGCGCTGGCGCGGGTGGTGTCGGCCATCGCCCGGCCGTCGTACTCCTTCCGCCGCAGCACGTCCGAGCCGAAGACGCCGACCCAGGCGGAGAACGCGACCGCGAGCAGCGACAGGAAGGCGATGAACGAGCCCAGGAAGCTGGTCGCCACCAGCATCACGACGCCGCCGAAGACCAGCGAGATCACGGCGTTGACCGAGACCGCCCAGTGCCGCGGCACCCGGAAGCCGAGGGTCTGCGCGGTGAAGCCCGCCGAGTACATCGACATCGAGTTGATCAGCAGCATGCCGATCAGGGCGATCAGCAGGTAGGGCACCGCGATCCACGTCGGCAGGATCTCGCCGAGGAAGGACACCGGGTCGGAGGCCGAGGCCAGGTCCGGCGTGGAGACCGCCATCACCGTGCCCATCAGCACCATCGGCAGCACGACGATGCCGGCCCCGCCGACCGTCGCCCCCACGATCCCCCGGGACGACGCGGTGCGCGGCAGGTAGCGGGTGAAGTCCGGCGCGGACGGGATCCAGCTGACACCGCCCGCCGCGATCAGCCCGATGCCCGCGATGACCGCGGCCGGGGACCCGGCGGACCGGCCGAACACCGCCGACCAGTCGGTGGCGGCCACCAGGTGGGCCAGCACCAGCACCGAGAAGACGGCGAAGAGGTAGGTCGCGTAGGTGTTGCACGTGCGCACGGCGTTGATGCCGAGTCCGGAGATCGCGAACGTCGCGACCACGAACGCCAGCAGCGTCACCAGGTCCAGTACGCCGTTCGCCCGGACGCCGAACACGATGTCCAGGATGCTGAGCACCGCGTAGGCGCCGGTCACCGCGTTGATCGTCTCCCAGCCCCAGCGTGCGACCCAGATCAGGGCACCGGGCAGCAGGTTGCCGCGCTGTCCGAAGACCGCGCGCGACAGCGCCATGCCGGGGGCCCCGCCGCGCTTGCCGGCGATGCCGATCAGCCCGACCAGGCCGTACGACACGACCGGGGCGGCGGTGGCGACGACGAGCGCCTGCCAGACGTTGAGGTGGTAGGCCACGACGAGGCTCGCGCCCATCGTCAGCAGCAGCACGCTGATGTTCGCGCCGACCCAGGTCGGGAACAGCTCGCGGGTCCTCGCGGTGCGTTCGTTGTCGGGCACCTGTTCGATGCCGCGGGTCTCCAGGGAGCCTTCGGTCTCGGCGGTCTTGCTCATGAAGAAGGGGTCCGTGCCTCGGTCGTGGGGGGAGCGAGCGGAAAGCGGGGGAGGGGCCGGTCCTCGGGGGACGGGCGAGCCGGTCGTGCTGTGCGTGTCCGGACAAGGTCGTCCATCGTACTTTGATCCGTCTTATTGCTTCCAGCGGCCTTTGTGCTCCCGCGGCAGCCGCAACCGGGCTCCGGCCCCAGCCCATGGCTGATACTGGACGCGTTATGGAAATCGTCATCCTTGCTGTAGTCATCGCCGTGGTCGTGCTCGGCGCGCTCGGCGGGCTCATCGTCGGCAGCCGGCGGAAGAAGCCGCTGCCTCCCCCGCCCCCCGCAGCGCCCGACATCACCGCCCCTCCGGCCGAGCCGCACGTCGGCGAAGAGGCCGAGACGCCGCGCGAAGAGCCGCGGCGAACGATAGAGGAGGTGGATCTACCGGGCGCCTCCGGCCCCGTCGTCGTCGAGGAGCCGCCCTTCATCGAAGAGCTCCCGGTACCGCAGATCGAGGTTCCGGAGCCCACCGCGGGCCGGCTCGTCCGGCTGCGCGCCCGTCTCTCCCGCTCGCAGAACGCCCTGGGCAAGGGCCTGCTCACCCTGCTGTCGCGTGAGCACCTCGACGAGGAGACCTGGGAGGAGGTCGAGGACACGCTGCTGACCGCCGACGTCGGCGTGCAGCCCACCCAGGAACTGGTCGAGCGCCTGCGCGAGCGCGTCCGCGTGCTCGGCACCCGCACCCCCGTGGAGCTGCGCGGCCTGCTGCGCGAGGAGCTGCTCACCCTCGTCGGCACCGACATGGACCGCGTGGTGAAGACCGAGCCCGCGACCAACAAGCCGGGCATCGTCATGGTCGTCGGGGTCAACGGCACCGGCAAGACCACCACCACGGGCAAGCTCGCCCGGGTCCTGGTGGCCGACGGGCGCAGCGTCGTCCTCGGCGCCGCCGACACCTTCCGTGCCGCCGCCGCCGACCAGTTGCAGACCTGGGGCGAGCGGGTCGGCGCCTACACCGTGCGCGGTCCGGAGGGCGGCGACCCCGCCTCCGTGGCCTTCGACGCGGTCAAGGAGGGCAAGGAGATGGGGGCCGACGTGGTCCTCATCGACACCGCCGGCCGGCTGCACACCAAGACCGGCCTCATGGACGAGCTGGGCAAGGTCAAGCGCGTCGTCGAGAAGCACGCCCCGCTGGACGAGGTGCTGCTCGTGCTCGACGCGACGACCGGGCAGAACGGCCTGGTGCAGGCGCGGGTCTTCGCCGAGGTCGTGAACATCACCGGCATCGTGCTGACCAAGCTCGACGGCACGGCCAAGGGCGGCATCGTCGTCGCCGTCCAGCGCGAGCTGGGCGTACCGGTCAAGCTGATCGGGCTCGGCGAGGGCGCGGACGACCTGGCCCCGTTCGAGCCGGAGGCGTTCGTGGACGCGCTGATCGGCGAGTGACCGCTCATCACCCCTCGCCGGCGCCCGTCCCCAGTACCGGGGGACGGGCGCCGGCGTCTTTCCGGGACGTCACCGTCCCCGCGGGCGCGCGTGGCGACAGTCCCGCGGGAGACGGAGGCCGGCCGTAACGACCCGGACGGTGGGGTGAGGGCTGCGGCGCCTGCGGACGACCGGTCCCGCCCCCCTGCCCTCCGGCGGCGGGCGGCCGACCGGGGCCGCCTTTGCCGCAGGTCTCAGACCCCGGAACGGTGCGCCACGTAGGCCAGCGTGCCGAGCAGGAGGCGCGCCTCCGGGGGCGTCGCCGTGTCCAGAGCGGGCGGGCGCAGCCAGCGGACCGGGCCGAGGCCGCCCCGGTCGGAGGGCGGGGCGGTGATGTGCGTGCCCGCGCCGAGACCGCGCAGGCCGAGGGAGGCGGGGTCGTCCCAGCCCATGCGGTACAGCAGCCCGGGCAGGTCCGCCGCAGCGCCCGGGGCGACGAAGAAGTGCGCGCGGCCCTCGGGGGTGGCGGTCACCGGACCGAGGGGGACGCCCATGCGCTCCAGGCGCACCAGGGCGCGCCGCCCCACCTGCTCGGCCACCTCGATCACGTCGAACGCATGCCCGACCGCCAGCATCACCGCGGCGCCGGGCATCTCCGTCCACGCCCTGGTGGCCTCGTCGAGCGTGGCGCCCGCCGGGATGCCGGGGGCGAAGTCGAGGGGATGGGCGCCGGGGGCGGGGCAGTCGCGGCGGCCGCAGGAGCACGCGCCGCCGACGGCCCGCGCCCCGCGCACCACGTCCCAGCCCCACAGCCCGGTGTACTCGGCCACGGCCGTGCACTCCGGCGAGCGGGACGACCGGCCGCGCCGCCGCGCGCCGGAGCGGATCTCGCGATTGCCGCCGATCGTGAACCCCATGCCCCCTCCAACGGTGCCGGCACCTCGATGGTTACGACCCGCACGCGAATCGTGACTCTCTGTTCCGGTCGTGTCCCGGCGGCGCCCGTTTCAGGCGGCGCCCGGAAGCATCCGAGGTGGTGCACTCGCGGACGCACGCCCTCCAACGCACCGCTCCGCCCGCGTCTGACTGTCCTGTGTCAAGTGAATCGCGCGAAGGCCACAGAGAGTTCATTCGAAGGGGTGGCGAATGGTGGCGTTTCCCGGATGCCCGTGGCCGGAGCGGTGATCGTGGGATTACTGTGAGTGTGCGGGTCCTGGGGGCACATGCACTCGTGGGTATGCCGGAGGCAAGTCGACCTCGCGTTCGAAGAGTGAGAACCAGAGGACGGGCGGCCGTATTGACCGGCATTCTGATAGGGCTTGGCGCACTCAGCGACTAGTGGTTCCAGGAATGGGGGCGTTCCAGTGAGCGGCAACGGCGGCGGGACGAACGCTGCGAGTGCGGACAAGCGCCCCAACGAACTGCTCGCCTCGTGGTTCGTGCGCAGCGGCTGGTCCAAGGGCGAGCTCGCCCGCCAGGTCAACCGCCGGGCCCGCCAGCTCGGGGCCAACCACATCTCCACCGACACCTCCCGCGTCCGGCGCTGGCTGGACGGGGAGAACCCGCGCGAGCCGATCCCGCGCATCCTGTCGGAGCTGTTCACCGAGCGCTTCGGCTGCGTCGTCTCCGTGGAGGACCTCGGCCTGCGCACGGCCCGGCAGGCCCCGTCCGCCACCGGCGTCGACCTCCCCTGGACGGGCCCGCAGACGGTGGCTCACCTCAGCGAGTTCTCGCGCAGCGACCTGATGCTGGCGCGGCGCGGCTTCCTCGGGACGTCGCTGGCGCTGTCCGCGGGCCCGTCCCTGATCGAGCCGCTGCAGCGCTGGCTCGTCCCCGCGCCCCCGGCCGCCGCCCCCGAGCCGCCGGCCGCCGGCCGGCGCCCCGGCCGGCTCTCCCGCCCCGAACTCGAGCTGCTGGAGTCCACCGCCGTGATGTTCCGGCAGTGGGACGCCCAGTGCGGCGGCGGCCTGCGCCGCAAGGCGGTCGTCGGCCAGCTGCACGAGGTGACGGACCTGCTCCAGGAGTCCCAGCCCGAGACCACCACCCGCAGGCTGTTCCGGGTCGCCGCCGAGCTGGCCGAGCTGGCCGGCTGGATGAGCTACGACGTGGGCCTGCAGCCCACCGCGCAGAAGTACTTCGTGCTCGCGTTGCACGCCGCCAAGGAAGCCGGTGACAAGCCGCTCGGCTCGTACATCCTCTCCAGCATGAGCCGCCAGATGATCCACCTCGGCCGGCCCGACGACGCGCTGGAACTCATCCACCTCGCCCAGTACGGCAGCCGCGACTGCGCCGGCCCGCGCACCCAGTCCATGCTGTACGCGATGGAGGCCCGCGCGTACGCCAACATGGGCCAGCCCGGCAAGTGCAAGCGGGCCGTGCGGATGGCCGAGGACGCCTTCGCCGACGTCGGGGACCGGGACGAGCCGGACCCCGACTGGATCCGCTTCTTCTCCGAGGCCGAGCTGTACGCGGAGAACTCCCACTCCTTCCGCGACCTCGCCTACGTGGCCGGACGCAGCCCGGCGTACGCCTCGCTGGCCGAGCCGCTGATGGAGAAGGCCGTCCAGCTGTTCGCCGAGGACCACGAGCACCAGCGCTCCTACGCGCTGAACCTCATCGGGATGGCCACGGTGCACCTGCTGCGGCGCGAGCCCGGGCGGAGCACCGAGTACGCCGTGCGGGCCCTGCGGGTGGCCAAGAAGGTCCGCTCCGAGCGTGTGAACACCCGTATCCGAAAGACGGTCGACAACGCCGTCCGCGACTACGGCGACCTCGCCGAGGTCGTAAGCCTCACCGAGCAGCTCGCCACCGAGCTGCCCGAGACCGCCGAGGCGGTCTGATCCCACCGACCCCGGCCGCGGCCGGCCCTCCCGAACTGCCCGACTCGGCTCCCCCAGCCAGGTCATCGGAAGGCCGCCGCGGCCGGCCTGTGCGCCCTCGGGGCAACGGCGCGTCCGCCGGCCCGGGGAAGGCCGCGCCACGACGACGACCGCGCGGCCGCACCTCCCGCACTTCACCGGCGCGTAACACACAGGGCTCCTTCGTCACCGCGGCGAAACAGCGAGGGGCGCCGACCGAAACGGCGCTGCGCCAGGCTCTTGGCGCATACCGGCCCGCCCCTCACCGACCGGCCGCTTCCCGGCTTCGCCCGCACGGGGCCGTACCCAACGACGAGGAGACGCCGATGGCACCAGCCATCATGCTCGCGGCGGACGCACCCAGACTGTCGTCCGCCAACACAGGCTTCATGCTGATCTGCTCCGCCCTGGTCATGCTGATGACCCCGGGCCTGGCCTTCTTCTACGGGGGCATGGTCCGCGTCAAGAGCACCCTGAACATGCTGATGATGAGCTTCATCAGCCTCGGACTCGTCACGATCCTGTGGGTGCTCTACGGGTTCTCGGTCGCCTTCGGGACCGACAAGGGCTCCCTGATCGGGTGGAGCTCCGACTTCGTCGGCTTCGGCGGCATCGACAAGGCGGACCTGTGGCCGGGATACACCGTCCCGACCTTCGTCTTCGCCGTCTTCCAGCTGATGTTCGCGATCATCACGCCCGCGCTGATCAGCGGCGCGCTGGCCGACCGCGTGAAGTTCACCGCCTGGTCGCTGTTCCTCGTGCTGTGGGTCACGATCGTGTACTTCCCGGTCGCCCACTGGGTCTGGGGCACCGGCGGCTGGGCCTTCGACCTCGGAGTGATCGATTTCGCCGGCGGTACGGCGGTGCACATCAACGCCGGTGCGGCCGCGCTCGGCGTGATCCTCGTCATCGGCAGACGCGTGGGCTTCAAGAAGGACCCGATGCGCCCGCACAGCCTCCCGCTGGTCATGCTCGGCGCCGGACTGCTGTGGTTCGGCTGGTTCGGCTTCAACGCCGGCTCCTGGCTCGGCAACGACGACGGCGTCGGCCCGCTGATGTTCGTCAACACCCAGATCGCCACCGCCGCGGCCATGCTCGCCTGGCTCGCCTACGAGAAGATCCGCCACGGCGCGTGCACGACCCTGGGCGCCGCCTCCGGCGCGGTCGCCGGACTGGTCGCGATCACGCCGTCCGGCGGTGCGGTCTCCCCGCTCGGCGCGATGGCGGTCGGCGCCGTCGCCGGTGTCCTGTGCGCCCTGGCCGTCGGCCTGAAGTACCGGTTCGGCTACGACGACTCCCTCGACGTGGTCGGCGTCCACATGGTCGGCGGTATCGCCGGCTCCCTGCTCGTCGGCTTCTTCGCCAGCGGCACGGGCCAGTCCGACGTCAAGGGCCTGTTCTACGGCGGCGGCCTCGACCAGTTCTGGAAGCAGTGCGCCGGGGTCTTCGGTGTCTTGGCCTACTCCCTGGTGGCCTCCGCGGTCCTCGCCTTCCTGCTCGACAGGACCATCGGGATGCGGGTCGGCGAGGAGGAGGAGGTCTCCGGCATCGACCAGGCCGAGCACGCCGAGACCGCATACGACTTCAGCGGCGCGGGCGGCGGCGTCATCGGCACCGCCGCCGCACCGGCCCAGGCCGTCACGCAGAGCAAGAAGGTGGACGCATGAAGCTCATCACCGCCGTCGTGAAGCCGCACCGGCTCGACGAGATCAAGGAGGCCCTGCAGGCCTTCGGCGTCCACGGCCTGACGGTCACCGAGGCCAGCGGCTACGGCCGCCAGCGGGGACACACCGAGGTCTACCGGGGCGCCGAGTACACCGTCGACCTGGTGCCCAAGATCCGCATCGAGGTCCTGGTGGAGGACGAGGACGCCGAGCAGCTGGTCGACGTCGTCGTCAAGGCGGCCCGCACCGGCAAGATCGGCGACGGGAAGGTCTGGTCCCTCCCGGTGGAGACCGCGGTCCGGGTCCGCACCGGCGAGCGCGGACCGGACGCGCTCTGAGCACGAGGACGGGAGTCGCCGGGTGACGCGCACGGACGCCGGACACAGGACAGGGGATTTTGGACCCAGCGGCTACGCGGCGGCCCGGCTGCGCCTCCTCACCGAGGAGGCGCGGTCCGGGCCGCCGCGCCGTTCGGCCCTGTCCCGGCTGACCGACGACTGGCTGGCGGGCCTGTTCGGCGCGGCGGCCGGCGGGTCGCGCGGCGTCTCGCTCGTCGCCGTCGGCGGCTACGGGCGCGGCGAGCTGTCCCCGCGCAGCGACCTCGACCTGCTGCTCCTGCACGACGGCGGCGACCCGTCGGCCGTCGCCGCCCTGGCCGACCGGATCTGGTACCCGGTCTGGGACCTCGGCCTCGCCCTCGACCACTCGGTCCGCACGCCGGCCCAGGCCCGCAGGACCGCGGGGGAGGACCTCAAGGTCCAGCTCGGACTGCTGGACGCCCGGCACCTCGCGGGCGACCTGGGGCTGACGGCGGGCCTGCGCACCGCGATCCTCGCCGACTGGCGCAACCAGGCGCCGAAACGTCTCCCCGAACTCCGCGAGCTCTGCGCCGAACGGGCCGCCCGGCAGGGCGAGCTGCAGTACCTGCTGGAGCCGGACCTGAAGGAGGCCCGCGGCGGCCTGCGCGACGCCACCGCCCTGCGCGCGGTCGCCGCCTCCTGGCTGGCCGACGCCCCGCGCGAGGGCCTCGCCGACGCCCGGCGGCGCCTGCTCGACGTGCGCGACGCGCTGCACCTGGCGACGGGCCGCGCCACCGACCGGCTCGCCCTTCAGGAGCAGGACCAGGTGGCCGCCGGGCTGGGCCTGCTCGACGCCGACGCGCTCCTGCGGCAGGTGTACGAGGCGGCGCGCGTCATCGCGTACGCCGGCGACGTCACCTGGCGGGAGGTGGGGCGCGTACTGCGGTCGCGCGCCGTGCGGCCGAGACTGCGCGCCCTCCTCGGCGCGGGGCGGCCGGCCGTCGAGCGCCGCCCGCTCGCCGAGGGCGTGGTCGAGCAGGAGGGGGAGGTGGTGCTCGCCCGCACCGCGCGCCCCGAACGCGACCCGGTGCTGCCGCTGCGCGCCGCGGCCGCCGCCGCACAGGCCGGCCTGCCGCTGTCGTTGCACGCCGTACGGCGCATGGCGGCCACCGTGCGGCCCCTGCCCACGCCCTGGCCCGCCGAGGCCCGCGAACAACTGGTCACCCTGCTGGGCTCGGGCCGCCCGACCGTCGACGTCTGGGAGGCGCTGGAGGCGGAGGGGCTGGTCACCCGCCTGCTGCCCGACTGGGAACGGGTGCGCTGCCGCCCGCAGCGCAACGCCGTGCACGTCTGGACCGTCGACCGGCACCTGATCGAGACCGCCGTGCGCGCCGCGGAGCTGACCCGCCGCGTCAGCCGCCCCGATCTGCTGCTGGTCGCCGCACTGCTGCACGACATCGGCAAGGGCTGGCCCGGCGACCACAGTGTGGCCGGCGAGATCATCGCCAAGGACGTCGCCGGCCGCATCGGCTTCGACGGCGCCGACGCCGCCGTGCTCGCCACCCTCGTACGGCACCACCTGCTCCTCGTGGAGACCGCCACCCGCCGGGACCTGGAGGACCCGGTCACCGTCCGCTCGGTCGCCGACGCGGTCGGCGCCCAGGGCACCCTGGAACTGCTGCACGCCCTGACGGAGGCCGACGCGCTGGCCACCGGACCGGCCGCCTGGTCCTCCTGGCGGGGCTCCCTGGTCGCGGAACTGGTCCGGCGGGTCTCCGCGGTCCTGGCCGGCGACGCGCCCGGCGAACGCGTGGCCGGCGCGCCCACCGCCGAACAGGAACGGCTGGCCGTGGAGGCCTTCCGCACGGGCGGCCCGGTGCTCGCCCTGCACGCCCGGACCGAGCCGCCGGTGCGGGAGCAGCCGTCCTCCGGTGAGCCGGAGCCGCTCGGCGTGGAGCTGCTGATCGCCGTGCCCGACCAGCCGGGCGTGCTGCCCGCGGTGGCCGGGGTGCTCGCCGTGCACCGGCTGACCGTGCGCACGGCCGAGCTGGACGTCCTGGAGCTGCCCGACGGCGTGGACGACGGCGCGGTCCTGCTGCTCGACTGGCGGGTGGCCGCCGAGTACGGCTCCCTGCCCGAGGCCGCCCGGCTGCGCGCCGACCTCGTCCGCGCTCTCGACGGCTCCCTCGACGTCGCGGGCCGTCTCGCCGAGCGCGACGCCGCCCACCCGCGCCGCCGGGGCGTGGTGGCGCCCCCGCCCCGGGTGACGGTCGCGCCGGCCGCCTCCCGGCACGCGACCGTGATCGAGGTCCGCGCGCAGGACGCGCCGGGTCTGCTGTTCCGGATCGGGCGGGCCCTGGAGGACGCCGGGGTGCGGGTGCGCAGCGCGCACGTGTCGACGCTGGGCGCGAACGCGGTGGACGCCTTCTACGTCACCACGGCGACGGGCGCTTCGCTGCCGGGCGAGGAGGCGGCGTCCGTGGCACGAAAGCTGGAGGAGACCCTGCGTGGGTGACGGGCGCCCGGCACCCGGCCACCGCCGGCGCCCGACCCGGGCGTCCGGCGCCGGCCCGCGGCCGTCCGGCCCCCCGGGCCTCCGGGCCTCCGTCCTCGCCGGCTTCCGGCCCGAGGTCGGGTCACCGCCGTCCGGCCCGCGTCGTGCGGACTCGGCCCGTGCGCGGTGGGCCGGGACCGGTGTGCGGCCCAGCGCGCGCTCGACCCCGCCCGCGCGCGGCGCGCCCCGCACGGTGCCCCGACGCCCGGTGCCGTCCGCGCGCCCGGTGTCCGTGTCCGGCGGGCGGGGACGAATTGCTCGCGCGGCCGGATACCCTGGAGGGCAGCCCGAAACGACCCCGACTCCGAGGACCGACGCCGCCGTGTTCGACACCCTCTCCGACCGCCTCAGCGCGACTTTCAAGAGCCTCCGCGGGAAAGGCAGGCTCTCCGAGGCGGACATCGACGCCACGGCGCGCGAGATCCGCATCGCGCTCCTCGAAGCGGACGTGGCCCTGCCCGTGGTCCGCTCCTTCATCAAGAACGTGAAAGAGAGGGCCCTCGGCGCCGACGTCAGCCGGGCCCTGAACCCCGCCCAGCAGGTCCTCAAGATCGTCAACGACGAGCTCGTCACCATCCTGGGCGGCGAGACCCGGCGCCTGCGCTTCGCCAAGCAGCCGCCCACCGTGATCATGCTCGCGGGTCTGCAGGGTGCCGGTAAGACCACCCTCGCGGGCAAGCTCGGCCGGTGGCTGAAGGAGCAGGGCCACTCCCCGCTGCTGGTCGCCGGTGACCTCCAGCGTCCGAACGCCGTCAACCAGCTCAGCGTCGTCGCCGAGCGCGCGGGTGTCGCCGTGTACGCGCCCGAGCCGGGCAACGGCGTCGGCGACCCGGTCAAGGTCGCCAAGGACTCCATCGACTACGCCAGGACCAAGGTCCACGACATCGTGATCGTGGACACCGCCGGCCGCCTCGGCATCGACCAGGAGATGATGCAGCAGGCCGCGGACATCCGCGACGCCGTCTCTCCGGACGAGATCCTCTTCGTCGTCGACGCGATGATCGGTCAGGACGCCGTCAACACGGCGGAGGCGTTCCGCGACGGCGTCGGCTTCGACGGCGTCGTCCTGTCCAAGCTCGACGGTGACGCCCGCGGTGGTGCCGCCCTGTCGATCGCGTCGGTCACCGGCAAGCCGATCATGTTCGCGTCGAACGGCGAGAAGCTCGACGAATTCGACGCCTTCCACCCGGACCGGATGGCCTCCCGCATCCTCGACATGGGTGACCTGCTCACCCTGATCGAGCAGGCGGAGAAGACCTTCAGCCAGGCCGAGGCCGAGAAGATGGCCTCCAAGCTGGCCTCCAAGAAGGGCCAGGACTTCACGCTCGACGACTTCCTGGCCCAGATGGAGCAGGTCAGGAAGATGGGCTCCATCTCCAAGCTGCTCGGCATGCTCCCGGGCATGGGCCAGATCAAGGACCAGATCAACAACATCGACGAGCGTGACGTGGACCGCACGGCCGCGATCATCAAGTCGATGACGCCGGGCGAGCGCCAGGACCCGACGATCATCAACGGCTCGCGCCGCGCCCGTATCGCCAAGGGTTCCGGTGTCGACGTCAGCGCCGTGAAGAACCTCGTCGAGCGGTTCTTCGAGGCCCGCAAGATGATGTCCCGCATGGCCCAGGGCGGCGGCATGCCCGGCATGCCCGGGATCCCCGGCATGGGCGGCGGCCCCGGCCGGCAGAAGAAGCAGCAGAAGAAGGCCAAGGGCAAGCAGCGCTCCGGCAACCCGATGAAGCGCAAGCAGCAGGAGCAGGAGGAGGCGGCACGCCGCGCCGCCGCGGCCCAGGCCGGAGGCGCCTTCGGGCTGCCGCAGCAGAGCGGTCAGGACTTCGAGCTGCCGGACGAGTTCAAGAAGTTCATGGGCTGACGCATCCGACCGTCACCCGCCGGGGGCGCCCCTCTTCCCGAGGGGCGCCCCCAGCGCATGCCGGGGCCTGGTCCGTGCCGTAACGTCCAGGTATGAGCAACGCCGCGCCACCACGCACGGACCCCGACCAGCCGTGGCGCACCGAGGGAACGCCGAGCGAGCCGCCCCGGCGGCCCGGCGGCCGGAGAGTACGCGGCGGGTGGTGGGGACTGCTCGTCGCCGCGGTGGTCGTCTTCCTGGGGGCCTACCTGGGCCTGACCTACCTCGGCAAGGGCGATGAGCCGACGATTTCCTACACGGAGTTCAGCCGGCAGGTCCAGGACAACAACGTCAGCAAGATCTACTCCAAGGGCGACGCGATCCAGGGCCAGCTCAAGCAGCCTCGCGACGACCCCGAGGGCGGCGGCGACTACACCAAGTTCCGGACGCAGCGCCCGGCCTTCGCAGACGACCGGCTCTGGCAGAACCTGAGCAGCCACGGCGTCACGGTCACCGCGCAGCCGGTCGTGCAGGAGCGGAGCTTCCTGGCCAACCTGCTGATCTCGCTGGTGCCGCTCGTGATCCTGGTGGCGGTCTGGATCTTCTTCGTACGGCGGATCGGCCCGGGCATCGGCGGCGGTCCGGGCGGCGTGTTCGGCCGCAAGGAGCCGCCGAGACCGGTGGAACTGCGGCCCGGCACCCAGCGCACGACGTTCGCCGACGTGGCCGGCATCGACGAGGTCAAGGGCGAGCTGGACGACGTCGTCGGCTTCCTGGAGCACCCCGACGCCTACCGCAGGATGGGCGCGAAGATGCCGCGCGGCGTCCTGCTGGCGGGTCCGCCCGGCACCGGCAAGACGCTGCTGGCACGAGCGGTCGCGGGCGAGGCGGGGGTGCCGTTCTTCTCGGCCTCCGCCTCGGAGTTCATCGAGATGATCGTCGGCGTGGGCGCCTCCCGGGTCCGCGAGCTGTTCGCCGAGGCCCGCAAGGTCGCGCCGTCGATCGTCTTCATCGACGAGATCGACACCATCGGCCGGGTGCGCGGCGGCGGGGCGTCGGTGAGCGGCCACGACGAGCGCGAGCAGACGCTGAACCAGATCCTCACGGAGATGGACGGCTTCTCCGGCTCGGAGGGCGTGATCGTCATCGCCGCCACGAACCGCGCCGACATCCTCGACCCGGCCCTGACCCGGCCGGGCCGCTTCGACCGGGTGGTCAACGTCCTGCCGCCGGACCGCAATGGACGCGAGGCCATCCTGGCCATCCACACCCGCGACATCCCGCTCGCCCCGGACGTGGACCTTGCCCAGGTGGCCCGGACGACCCCGGGCATGACCGGCGCGGACCTGGCCAACCTCGCCAACGAGGCCGCGCTGCTGGCCGTCAAGCGCAAGAAGGAGGCGGTGACGCAGGCCGACCTGTCGGAGGCGCTGGAGAAGGTGCAGCTCGGCGCCGAACGCACGCTCGTCCTGTCCCTGGAGGATCGCCGGCGCACCGCCTACCACGAGAGCGGGCACGCCCTGCTGGGCATGCTGCAGCCCGGCGCCGACCCGGTCCGCAAGGTCACCATCGTGCCGCGGGGCCGCGCGCTCGGCGTGACCCTGTCGACGCCCGAGTCCGAGCGGTACGCGCACTCCGAGGAGTACCTGCGCGGCCGCATCATCGGGGCGCTGGGCGGCATGGCCGCCGAACAGGTGGTCTACGGCGTCGTCACGACCGGCTCCGAGAGCGACCTCGAACAGGTCACCGGCATCGCCCGCGGCATGGTCGGCCGCTGGGGCATGAGCGAACGGGTGGGCCGGCTGTCCGCCCTTCCGGGCGACGCGCAGCAGGCGTACGGCCTGTCGGCGGCCCCGCAGACGCTCGACGTGATCGACACCGAGATGCGGCGCATCGTCGACGAGTGCTACGACGAGGCGTGCCGCAAGCTGAGCCGGCACCGCGGCCAGCTCGACGCGCTCGCGCAGGCACTGCTGGACAACGAGACGCTCGACGAACACGACGCCTACCGGATCGCCGGGATCACGCGCCTGCGGAAGGAGGCGGAAGCCTGAGCCGCCCCGCCCGCCCCGCCGCCCAGGCCGGGCCCGGACCGGTCTACGGCGTGCGGGCGATCAGATACCGGAAGACGTTCGGCATCCACACCGTCCCGTCCGGCCGCCGGTACCCGGCGAGCGCCTCCGCCAGCTCCTTGTCGACCTGCACCTGGTCCGTCGCCTCGACGGCCGCGTCGAACAGCCCCGTCGACAGCAGTCCCCGCACCGCGGTGTCCATGTCGGCGTACCCGAACGGACAGGCCACGCGCCCCGACCCGTCCGGCCGCAGACCGGCGCGCCGGGCCACCTCCTCCAGGTCGTCGCGCAGGGCGGGACGCCAGCTTCCGGGGCTGCGCAGCGGATCGGCCAGCCCGGTCGCCATCCGCAGCACCGCGGAGGTGGCACACCGTTCCGGCGGCCCCCAGCCGGCCAGCACCACCGGCGCCCCGTGCGCGGCCAGCGGCGCTGCGGCGGCGAGCAGCTCGCCGAGCCCGTCCGCGTCGCCGGCCAGGCACCCGATCGGCTCGAAGGCCGTCACCACGGTGAACGCGGGCGCGGCGGCGCCGGCGGCCACGTCCTCGGGCGAGCCCTCGACGATGCGCGGGGCCGGTTCCCCGGCGCCGCGAACGGTGGGGGGCGCACCCCGCGCACGCCGGGCGGGCGGCGCTGCGTCCACGCTCCGGGCCCCCGCAGGCGCGCGCGTGCCCCACCGCGCCGGCACCAGCCGCTGCCGCGCGAGGGCGAGCCGCTCGGGGCAGGCCGCGTCGACACCGGTGACCGCCGCGCCTCTGGTGGCCGCCAGCAGCAGGGCGAGCCCGGAACCGCAGCCGAGCCCCAGCAGCCGCGTGCCGGAGCCCACTTCCAGTCGCTCGTAGACGGCCTCGTAGAGCGGGACGAGCATCCGCTCCTGGATCTCGGACCAGTCACGCGCGCGTGCACGCAGATCGACGCGGGAGCCCTGTCCGGCGTGCCGTACGTGCTGCCGCACGAGCGTAGGTGTCATGGATCAGTGCCCCAATCAGCCGTGAGTTGCCGCTGTGCTCCTTCTCCGTGGCCCCCGTACAGTGCGCCCGCACTCCCGTATGCCAGGTAACTCCGCGCTCCCCATCGCGTCCAGGGGTCGCGGGGCCCTCATGCCGCCCGTGCGGGCCCGAAGGCGGCTTTTTTCCGCCCCCGCCCCCGTGCGCCTGCCGACGGGTCATGGCGACGGCATGTGCCAGGGTGAGCCCTGCCGTTGACCGGGCGGTGGCCTGATCGTGTCGCCGGCGATGACAACGGGTGGCGAGTACGGGGCCGGCGCCGGAACAGCTCTTCGCGGCCCTTCCGGGCTGGGGGAACAGCCAGTTCCGGCCAGGATCGCTCGTGCGCCGACCGGCCGGGCGGAGGGCCGGGCCTCTGCGTCCGCGCCGTCCGCGCACGTCGGGCGCGGTCCGCCGGCCCGGAGCGCCGACGGCCGCGTGGCCGGCCTTCGGCCGCCGGGGACGGGCCGGTTCCCGAGGGGGCGGGCGCACCCGGTAACGTCGCCGGTGCGCCGCACGCCGGTCGGGTACCGCGACCGGGCGGGACATGGCCGAAAGGCCTCTTGCGCGCCCCCGGACCGGCGCGCACGGGCGCGGGGGGACGGCCCGGGCCGGGGCCCGTACCACGGACTACGCACCGGCTTGGTGCGACCTGTGAGGCTTCTCCGCAGTTCAGCGCACCCGCCCTCGTCAGCATGCATCAGTGGCAACTGACGGGTACGTGCAAATTATTTGGGATGCCCCGGAATCGGAACACAGCGGCGGTCCGGCTCGTTGTCATTACGTGAGCACGACACCACCTGTTCTCGCCGCAGAGCTGGCACAGGCGTGGGCCGACATTCAGCGGTACCACCCCGAGCTGCCTGACCTTGCCGCGCCAGAGTCCCTGATCGGAGAGTCGTCGTCCGCCTGCGGGCACGAACTCTCCTTCGAGCGACTGCTCCATGAAGCAGTCCACGGCATCGCCGCCGCGCGCGGGGTGCGTGACACCTCCCGCGCCGGCCGCTACCACAACCGCCGCTTCCTCGCGATCGCCGAGGAACTGGGCCTGGACCACCCCGAGGAGCCGCATCCCAGCAGCGGCTTCTCGCTGGTCACGCTCAGTCCCGAGGCGAAGCGGCGCTACCGTCCGACGATCGAACGCCTGCAACGCGCCCTGAAGGCCCACACGGCGGCCACCTCCGAGGACGCCGGCCGCGCCTTCCGGGGCCCGGCCGCCCGGCACGGGTCCTCCGGCGGCGGGGTGCGGGTCAAGGCGGTCTGCGACTGCGGCCGCAACGTACGGGTGGTCCCGTCGGTCCTGGCCCAGGCCCCGATCGTGTGCGGGGGCTGCGGCAAGCCGTTCCGGATCCCCGAAGTGGTGGGCGCTGCGGCCGGCTGACCGCCTCCGGCATCTCGTGGATGCCGGGCGCGGTACGCGGAGCACGGCGGGGTGCCGTTCCCGGGCACCCCGCACCGCCGGGTAGCGCACCCACCCGCACGGCGCCCGTGGCACCGGGCGCCGCTCAGTCATGCCCGCACGCCGTCCCGCACCCCCGGCCGAGGCGATCCCCCGGGTGTGGCACAATGGCTAGCTGTACTCGACAGCCGCACAGGACCCCTCTCTCCTCCGGCTGACGCGTCCATCGGGCACTCGGGTACCGCAACCCCACGCGGCAGCTCCGCCGTGCCCAACCACGTCAATTCCAGGAGAACCCACTCCCGTGGCAGTCAAGATCAAGCTGAAGCGTCTGGGCAAGATCCGTTCGCCTCACTACCGCATCGTCGTCGCCGACTCCCGTACCCGCCGTGACGGCCGGGCCATCGAGGAGATCGGTCTGTACCACCCGGTGCAGAACCCCTCGCGCATGGAGGTCGACGCCGAGCGCGTGGCGTACTGGCTCTCCGTCGGCGCCCAGCCGACCGAGCCCGTGCTCGCCATCCTGAAGAAGACCGGCGACTGGCAGAAGTTCAAGGGCGAGCCCGCCCCCGCGCCGCTGCTGCAGCCGGAGGAGAAGGCCGCGCGTCCGTCGTTCGAGGCCCTCGGTGGCGACGACGAGGGCAAGGGTGAGGCGATCACCCAGAAGAAGAAGGCCGAGAAGAAGGACGAGGCCGCTGCCGAGTCCGAGTCGGCCGAGGCCTGACAGCATGCTCGAAGAGGCGCTTGAGCACCTCGTGAAGGGCATCGTCGACAACCCTGACGATGTGCAGGTCGCCTCGCGCAACCTGCGCCGCGGACGCGTGCTCGAGGTCCGGGTCCACCCGGACGACCTCGGCAAGGTGATCGGCCGCAACGGCCGTACCGCGCGTGCCCTGCGCACCGTCGTGGGCGCCATCGGCGGCCGCGGCGTCCGTGTCGACCTGGTCGACGTGGACGACGTCCGCTGACGCTGATCGCACCGGCTCGGGCCGGGGAGGGCCACTGGGCCGTCCCCGGCCCGTGGTCGTCCGGCCCGTAGTCGTCCACGACGTCACGCCGTGGGCACACGACAGGAGATCTACTTACAGTGCAGCTGGTAGTCGCACGGATCGGCCGCGCCCACGGCATCAAGGGCGAGGTCACCGTCGAGGTACGTACCGACGAGCCGGAGCTGCGGCTCGCCCCCGGCGCCGTCCTGGCGACCGACCCGGCCTCGGCCGGACCGCTGACCATCGAGACGGGCCGCGTCCACAGCGGACGCCTCCTGCTGCGTTTCGCCGGCGTCGGCGACCGCAACGCGGCCGAGGCCCTGCGCAACACCCTGCTGATCGCCGAGGTCGACCCGGACGAGCTCCCCGAGGGCGAGGACGAGTACTACGACCACCAGCTCATGGACCTGGACGTGGTCACGGTCGACGGGGTGGAGATCGGCCGGATCACCGAGATCTCGCACCTGCCGACGCAGGACCTGTTCGTGGTGGAGCGCCCGGACGGGACCGAGGTGATGATCCCGTTCGTGCAGGAGATCGTCACCGAGATCGACCTGGAGGAGCAGCGCGCGGTCGTCGACCCGCCGCCCGGCCTGGTCGACGACCGCGCGGTGATCGCGTCCGCCCGCGAGGCCGAGCAGGCGGGGGAGACCGGACGGGCCGGTGAGGACGAGCAGCCGCGCCGGGCCGCGGGGGCCGGGCAGGCCCCGGCCGCCCGGGAAGCCGGGGACGAGCCGTCCGGGGACGAGGCGTAGATGCGGCTCGACGTCGTCACGATCTTCCCCGAGTACCTCGAACCGCTGAACGTCTCCCTGGTCGGCAAGGCCCGCGCCCGCGGGCAGCTCGACGTCCACGTGCACGACCTGCGGGACTGGGCGTACGACCGCCACAACACGGTCGACGACACGCCGTACGGCGGCGGCCCCGGCATGGTGATGAAGACCGAGCCCTGGGGCGACGCCCTGGACTCCGTCCTGGCCGAGGGCTACGAGAGCGGCGTCGGCCGGCCGGCGCTCATCGTGCCGACCCCCAGCGGCCGCCCGTTCACCCAGGACCTCGCCGTCGAGCTGTCCCAGCGCCCCTGGCTGATCTTCACGCCCGCCCGCTACGAGGGCATCGACCGGCGCGTCGTCGACGAGTACGCGACCCGCGTGCCCGTGTACGAGGTGTCCATCGGCGACTACGTCCTCGCCGGCGGCGAGGCGGCCGTCCTGGTCGTCACGGAGGCCGTGGCCCGGCTGCTGCCCGGCGTCCTGGGCAACGCCGAGTCCCACCGGGACGACTCCTTCGCGCCCGGCGCCATGGCCAGCCTCCTGGAAGGCCCCGTCTACACCAAGCCGCCCCGGTGGCGCGGCCGCGACATCCCGGAGGTGCTGCTCAGCGGCCACCACGGGAAGATCGCCCGCTGGCGCCGCGACGAGGCGCTGCGCCGCACCACGGCCAACCGGCCCGACCTCATAGAACGCTGCGCGCCGGCGGCCTTCGACAAGAAGGACCGCGAGATGCTGTCCATCCTGGGCTGGACCCCGGACCCGGAGGGCGAGCCGCACGGCCGATTTTGGCGCAGGACCGACGCCGTGGAAGAATAGGCCGCTGTTGTGTGCCCGTCCGGCGTGCGCCCCTGCCACAGGGGGACACGACGCCCGCCCCGACACGCACGGCCATCCCCTTTCGAACATCTAGTTCCCGTTGATGACCTGTGGCATCAGCGAAGAAAGCAGACGACATGTCTCACCTGCTCGACACCGTCGACGCCGCGTCGCTCCGCGACGACGTCCCGGCCTTCCGCCCGGGCGACACCGTCAACGTCCACGTCCGCGTCATCGAGGGCAACCGCTCCCGTGTGCAGCAGTTCAAGGGCGTGGTGATCCGCCGCCAGGGCTCCGGCGTGCGCGAGACCTTCACGGTCCGCAAGGTCTCCTTCTCCGTCGGCGTCGAGCGCACCTTCCCGGTGCACACCCCGATCGTCGAGAAGATCGAGCTGGTCACCCGTGGTGACGTGCGCCGCGCCAAGCTGTACTACCTGCGTGAGCTGCGCGGCAAGGCGGCGAAGATCAAGGAGAAGCGCGAGAGCTGAGCGCCTCCCGGGGTCCGCCGCGGGGGCGGATAGCATCTGGCCCCGATGGACACCGAAGAACAGCCGACGGAGCGCGACCGCTCCTCCACCCCTCCCGGATCCGCAGCGATCCCGGACACCGAGGGGCCGGAGGGCCGGTCGCGTTCGTCGTTGGTGGCGCGGATCACGGACTGGCTCCCCGGCGGGCGGATCACGTTCACCCTGCTGACCTGCCTGGTGTTTCTGCTGCTCCTCAGCACGTTCGTGGCCCAGCCGTTCCAGATCCCGAGCGGGTCCATGGAACAGCGATTGAGGATCGGGGACCGCGTTCTCGTAAACAAGGTGGCGTACCGTTTCGGTGCCGAGCCGCGCCGCGGGGACGTCGTCGTCTTCGACGGCACCGGGTACTTCGGGGACGCCGACTACATCAAACGCGTTGTGGGTGTGGGGGGAGACCACGTGGTCTGCTGCGACAAGGAGGGGAGGATCCGGGTGAACGGCCGGTCGGTCGACGAGTCGACATTCCTGTACCCCGGCGACAGCCCGTCCACGGTGCCCTTCGACGTCACGGTGCCCGACGGCACCCTGTTCGTCCTCGGCGACCACCGCAGCGACTCCAGCGACTCCCGCGACCACCTGGGCTCGCCCGGCGGGGGCATGATCCCGGTCGGCGACGTCGTCGGGCGGGCCGACTGGATCGTCTGGCCGGCCGGTCACTGGACCCACCTGGACCGTCCCGGTGGCTACGCGCGCGTGCCCGCCCCCGGGGCGGCCGGACCGGAGAAGACGGACGGCGCCCATGGGTAACCGCGGCAAACCACGCGGCGTCCCCGCCGGGCCCGCGGAGAACCTCCTGCCCACCGGGGCGCGGCGCGCCACCGGGCCCGCCGGCGGCCGTACCCGCGCCGAGCGGCGCAAGCTGCAGCGCAAGGTGAAGCGCAAGCGCAGGCGTTCCACCGTCCGCGAGATCCCCCTCCTCGTCGGCGTGGCCGTCCTCATCGCGCTCGTGCTGAAGACCTTCCTCCTGCAGGCCTTCGTCATCCCCTCGGGGTCCATGGAGCAGACGATCCAGATCGGCGACCGCGTCCTCGTGGACAAGTTCACGCCCTGGTTCGGCTCCAGGCCGCAGCGCGGGGACGTCGTCGTCTTCCAGGACCCGGGCGGCTGGCTGGCCGGCGAGCAGACCACCCCGAAGAACGACCCCGTCGTGGTCAAGCAGGTCAAGGAGGCCCTCACCTTCATCGGCCTGCTGCCCTCCGAGAACGACAAGGACCTCATCAAGCGGGTCGTCGGTGTCGGCGGGGACCACGTCAAGTGCTGCGACGCGCAGGGACGGGTGACCGTCAACGGCGTCCCCCTCGACGAGGGCGGCTATCTGTATCCCGGCAACGCGCCCTCGAACACGCCCTTCGACATCACCGTCCCCCAGGGACGGCTGTGGGTGATGGGCGACCACCGGGACAACTCCGCGGACTCCCGCGCCCACCGGGACACCCCTTATGGCGGTACGGTCTCGGAGGACTCCGTCGTCGGCCGCGCCATGGTCATCGCCTGGCCCCTCGGCCACTGGAACACGCTGAACGAGCCCAAAACCTTCGCCTCGGTGACCGACGCGGCGTCCGGGTCGACCGCTGCCCCCCGCATCTCGCATAGGGTTGGCTTCGACGATCCCGACGGATCGGTTCGGCTCCCGACCCCTGCGGAACTCCCGCTCGTTATGGGAGTGGTGGGCCTGCGCCGCATATGCGGCAGGCGGCGGCAAGGAGTAAGGAGTTGGCGTGGGGGATGTGGCGGTTGGCGCACGGTCAGGAAGCGACGGCGAGGAGAACCGCGGACGCCCCCAGGGCGCGTCTGCCCCCGTCGCGGACGGACGCGTGACCTCCGGGAACGACTCCGGAGGACCCGAGGATGGCACGGTGACGGAGCAGAACCGGAACGATGACCAGGGGGCGGCCGGCCCGGCCCCGCAGCAGAGGAGGCAGCGCTCCTTCTGGAAGGAACTGCCCATCCTGGTCGGTATCGCGCTGGTGCTGGCGCTGCTGATCAAGACGTTCCTCGTGCAGGCGTTCTCGATCCCGTCCGACTCGATGCAGAACACCCTGCAGCGCGGCGACAGGGTCCTGGTCGACAAGCTGACCCCGTGGTTCGGCTCGGAGCCCGACCGCGGCGAGGTCGTGGTCTTCCACGACCCGGACCAGTGGCTGGCCGGCGAGCCGATCGCGAGCCCCAACGCCCTGCAGACCTTCCTGAGCTGGATCGGCCTCATGCCGTCCGCGGAGGAGAAGGACCTGATCAAGCGCGTCATCGGCGTCGGAGGCGACACCGTCGAGTGCCAGGGCACCGGCCCGCTCGTGGTCAACGGCAAGGCGCTCGACGAGCCGTACGTCTACCCCGGCAACACGCCCTGCAGCGTCGACCAGGAGGGCGGGCAGTTCAAGGTGCAGGTGCCCGAGGGCTTCATCTGGGTCATGGGCGACCACCGGCAGAACTCGCGCGACTCCCGCTACAACCAGAACGACGAGAACCACGGCATGGTCCCCGTGGACGACGTCGTCGGCCGCGCCATCGTGCGCGCCTGGCCCGTCAACCGCTGGGGCACGCTGCCCGTGCCGGACACCTTCGACCAGCCCGGCCTGGGCGAGCAGTCCTCGGCCGCGGGTGCCCTGACGGCCGCCCCGGACGGCGTCGCCCTCGCCGGGATGGTGCCGGTGGTGCTGTGGCGGCGCCGGCGGTACGCCGGCACGGGCACCGGCGGCGCGGCGGTGACCGTGACGGCCGGACGCCGCTGAGGCCGCTGACCGCCCGGCCGGTCCCCTCGCACCGCCCGCCCCCGTGAGCGCGGTGCAACCCTCGTGGAGCTTGTGACCTCGTCGGGGGCGAGGGGCTGCCCGGCCCCGGTACCGCCCGGTAGGGTGCGGGTCCATGGGTGGCGAGAGCACGACGCGTACGGCCCCGCGCGGCGGCGGCACGGGCAGCGGCCGGGCCGGACAGCGGCTTTCCGGCCTGGCGGTGGCGCTGGGCCTGGTGCTGTTCCTCGGCGGCTTCGCGTGGGCGGCGGTGGTCTACCGGCCGTACACCGTGCCCACCTCCTCGATGACGCCGACCATCGACGCGGGTGCCCGGGTGCTGGCGCAGCGCGTCGACGGCGCGGACGTCCGCCGCGGTGACGTCGTCGTCTTCCGCGACAAGGCCTGGGTGACCAACGCGCCCGTGGTCAAGCGCGTCGTGGCCGTCGGCGGTGACCGGGTCTCCTGCTGCGAGCAGGGCAGACTGACGGTCAACGGCAAGCAGATCGACGAGCCGTACCTGCCCGAGGGCAGCGCGGCGGAGATCACTGACTTCCCGACCGTGACCGTGCCCGAGGGACGCCTGTTCCTCCTCGGCGACGAACGCCAGGGCTCCCTGGACTCCACCGCCCACCTCACCGACGCGGCCGGCGGAACCGTCGCGCGCGGCGCCGTCACCGCCCGGGTCGACGCCGTGATCTGGCCGTCGAAGGGCATGCTGGAGCGGCCCACCGGCTTCGAGGCGCTCGGGCCCCTCTCCCAGCCCGGTCCGCTGCGCACGATCGTCCTGATGATCGTCGTCGGCGCCGTGCTGGTCCTGGGCGGCGGCGCCTACGGGCCGGTCGCCAAGGTGCTGGGCGGCTCCCGCAGCCGCTCCCGCTCACGGACGGAGCCCGCCGGTGCCCGATGAGGCCGCGCACACGGGCCTGGACGGGCACGTGCGGGAGGACGGCGGGCCGCGCCGGGTCTCCCGGGTGGTCCTGCTCGACCCCGAGGACCGCATCCTGCTCCTGCACGGCCACGAGCCCGGTGATCCGGCCGACGACTGGTGGTTCACCCCCGGTGGCGGCCTGGAGGGCGACGAGACGCGCGAACAGGCCGCGCTGCGGGAACTCGCGGAGGAGACCGGCATCACCGAGGTCGAACTCGGCCCGGTGCTGTGGCGGCGCAGGTGCTCGTTCCCGTTCGCGGGCCGCCGCTGGGACCAGGACGAGTGGTACTACCTCGCCCGTACCTCCCGGACCGCGACCCGGCCCCTGGCGCTGACCGAGCTGGAGCGGCGCAGTGTCGCCGGAGCGCGCTGGTGGACGTACCGGGAACTGTCCCGGTCGCATGAGACGGTGTATCCGACCAGACTCGCCGGGCTGCTGCGCACGCTGCTCGACGAAGGTCCCCCGGCCGCCCCGGTGACCCTGGACACGGAAATCGTCTAGGGCCTGCCGGAACTGGCGCACAATGGTGGGACCGCACGGCTGAAGGGGAACATGCCATGAGCGCCGAGGACCTCGAGAAGTACGAGACCGAGATGGAGCTGAAGCTCTACCGGGAGTACCGCGATGTCGTCGGTCTGTTCAAATTCGTGATCGAGACCGAGCGGCGCTTCTACCTCACGAACGACTACGAGATGCAGGTGCACTCGGTGCAGGGAGAGGTGTTCTTCGAGGTGTCCATGGCGGACGCCTGGGTCTGGGACATGTACCGGCCGGCCCGCTTCGTCAAGCAGGTCCGGGTCCTCACTTTCAAGGACGTGAACATCGAGGAGCTGAACAAGAGCGACCTCGAGCTTCCGGGCAGCTGACGACCGCGCGTACCTCCCGCGTCCCTCACCCCTGCGGGTGACGCGGTTGTCCACAACCGCCGAGTAGCCCACCAAGATCGACCGGGTCGGGCCGGATGCGTGACCGTTGGCGCCGGAGGTGGTGCCGACATGGACGCACGAGGTGCGATCGGCAGGTACGGCGAGGAGCTGGCGGTCCGCCGGCTGACCGAGGCCGGGATGGCCGTCGTGGAGCGCAACTGGCGCTGCGGCAGGACGGGCGAGATCGACATCGTGGCCAGGGACGGCGACGTCCTGGTCGTGTGCGAGGTGAAGACCCGCAGGCGCGGCGCCTTCGAGCACCCGATGGCCGCGGTCACGCCACGGAAGGCACAGCGGCTGCGCGACCTGGCCGAACGCTGGATCCAGACCCACGGGGGCGCACCGCCCGGCGGGGTGCGCATCGACCTGGTCGGCGTGGTGCTGCCCCGGCGCGGGGCCGCCCTGGTCGAGCACGCCCGGGGGGTGGCGTGATGGGCTTCGCGCGGACGTGCTCCGTGGCCCTGGCCGGCGTCGAGGGCGTGGTCGTCGAGGTCCAGGCGGACCTGGAACCGGGTGTCGCGGCGTTCACCCTGGTGGGCCTGCCGGACAAGAGCCTGAGCGAGAGCCGGGACCGGGTACGGGCCGCGGTGGTCAACTCCGGCGGTGAGTGGCCGCAGAAGAAGCTCACGGTGGGGCTCAGCCCGGCCTCGGTGCCCAAGGCCGGCAGCGGCTTCGACCTGGCGGTGGCCTGCGCCGTGCTCGGCGCGGCCGAGCGGATCGACCCGCGGGTGCTCGCCGACATCGTGATGATCGGGGAGCTCGGGCTGGACGGCCGGGTGCGGCCCGTCCGGGGCATCCTGCCCGCGGTGCTCGCCGCGGCGGACGCCGGGTACGAACAGGTGGTCGTACCGGAGTGCGCGGCGGCCGAGGCGGCGCTCGTGCCCGGCGTCTCCGTCCTGGGCGTCCGCAGCCTGCGCCAGCTCGTCGCCGTGCTGACCGACGAGCCCGTGCCCGAGGAGGAGCCGGACGAACAGGGACGGCCGGAACCACTCCTCGGCGGCCTGCGGGTTCCCGGCGCCGGCGCGGCCGCCGGTGTGCACCACGGCGGCGCGGCACAGCACGACGAGGGACACGACCTCGCCGACGTCGTGGGCCAGACGTCGGCGCGCACGGCGGTGGAGGTCGCCGCGGCCGGCGGGCACCACCTCTTCCTGGAGGGGCCGCCCGGCGCCGGCAAGACCATGCTCGCGGAGCGGCTGCCCGCCGTGCTGCCCCGGCTCGGCCGGGATGAGTCCCTGGAGGTCACGGCGGTCCACTCGGTGGCCGGGCTCCTGCCGCCGGACAAGCCGCTGATCGACGTCGCGCCCTACTGCGCGCCGCACCACTCGGCCACGATGCAGGCGCTCGTCGGCGGCGGCCACGGCGTCGCCCGGCCCGGCGCGGTCTCGCTCGCCCACCGGGGCGTCCTGTTCCTCGACGAGGCGCCCGAGTTCAGCGGCCGGGCCCTCGACGCCCTCCGCCAGCCCCTGGAGGCGGGGCACGTGGTGATCGCCCGCAGCGCGGGCGTCGTGCGGTTCCCCGCGCAGTTCCTGATGGTCCTGGCGGCCAACCCGTGCCCCTGCGGCCGCTACTCCCGGCGGGACACCCTGTGCGAGTGCCCGCCGTCGGCGATCCGCCGCTACCAGGCCCGGCTCTCGGGACCGCTGCTGGACCGGGTCGACCTCCGGGTGGAGGTGGACCCGGTGACCCGGTCGGAGCTGACACGGCGCGGCGCGCGGGGGGAGTCCACCGCGACCGTCGCCGACCGCGTGCGGGCCGCGCGCGAGCGGGCGGCGGCGCGGCTGGCGGGCACGCCGTGGCGCACCAACAGCGAAGTACCCGGCCGGGAACTGCGCAGCCGCTGGCATGCCGCGGCCGGCGCCCTGGACGAGGCCGAACGGAGCCTGGAGCGCGGTGTCCTCACCGCCCGCGGCCTCGACCGGGTCCTGCGTGTCGCGTGGACCATCGCGGACCTCGTCGGCCACGACCGGCCCGACGCGACGGACGTCGCCATGGCACTGCACCTGCGCACCGGAGTGCCGCGCGGGGTGCCCATGACCATCGGGGCACCGGCATGAGCGGGGCGCGGCGAGAGGGAGCGGAGGGGCGCCGCGACGCCCGGCCCGGCGACGACCAGGGCCGGCCGGACGGTGGGCGGCCGGGCGATGACGGGCCGGTGCACCGCACCGGCCGGCCGGCCGACGGCGGGGGACTGGACCGGGGTGACGGCCGGCCCGGCGGCACGCGCGGGGACGGCGACGTGTGGCGGGACGACGGCGAAGGGGGAGGCGAGGGCCCGCGGCCGGGCGGCGGAGCGCGGCGGGCGGACGGGGCGCGGTGGTCCGGGGGCGCACCCCGGGACGGGGACGTCCCGCGGGGCGGCGACCGGGGGCCGGACGCCCGCGTGCCACCGGACGACGGCGTGCCACCGGGCGACGGCGTGCAACGGGGCGACGGCGTGCAACGGGGCGACGGCGTGCAACGGGGCGACGGCGTGCAACGGGACGACGGCGAACTGCTGGCCCGCGTCCTGCTCAGCCGGGTCGTCGAGCCCGGTGACGCGACCGTCGGGCGGTGGGTTCGGGAGCTCGGGGCCGAGCAGGTGGCGCGGCGCCTGCGCGAGGGCGGACCGCGGCTCGGCGGCGTGTCGGACAAACGGTGGGCGGGACTGCGGGACCGGGCCGCCCTCGCCGAGCCCGAGCGCGACCTCGCGCTCGCGCGGGACGCCGGCGTACGGTTCGTGCGCCCGGGCGACACCGAGTGGCCCGCGCAACTGGACGACCTCGGGGACGCCCGCCCCACGGGTCTGTGGGTGCGCGGCGGTGCGGGCCTGCGGATGTGGGCCCTGAGATCGGTCGCGGTCGTCGGCGCCCGCGCCTGCACCGAGTACGGCGCCCACATGGCCGCCACGATCGCCGCCGGCCTCGCCGAACGCGGCTGGGTGGTGGTGTCCGGCGGCGCCTACGGAGTCGACGGGGCCGCCCACCGGGGTGCGCTCGGCGCCCGCGGTGCCACCGTCGCCGTCCTGGCCTGCGGCGTCGACCGCCCCTATCCCCGCGGGCACGCCGGGCTGATCACGCGGATCGCCGGCCAGGGGCTGGTGGTGGGGGAGCTGCCGCCCGGGGAGCACCCCACGCCGAGCCGCTTCCTCGTGCGCAACCGCGTCATCGCCGCACTCACCCGCGGGACCGTGGTCGTCGAGGCCGCCCACCGCAGCGGGTCACTGGTCACGGCCCGGGCGGCGCAGCGGCTGGGCCGCTTCGTCATGGGTGTGCCGGGTCCCGCCACCAGCGCGCTGTCCGCGGGCGTCCACGGTCTGCTGCGCGAGGAGGCCGTCCTGGTCACGGACGCGGCCGAGGTCGTCGAGCTGGTGGGCGAGATGGGTGAGCTGGCCCCCGAGCGGCGTGGCCCGGTACTGCCCCACGATCTGCTGCCACCCGCCGTCCGGCACGTCCTGGCCGCGATCCCCGGGGGACGCGCGGCGACGGCGGCCGAGATCGCACGCGGGGCGCGGACGACGGAGGACGACGCCGTCGCGAGGCTGTACGAACTCCGAGCACTTGGTTACGCCGAACGACACGACGACGGATGGAGGTTGACACGCCGGGCAGTGATCTGCGCACGGGCCGGCCGGGCCGAATGCTGACCGAGAGTGTTCGGCCGTCCGTGGCCGGGCCGGGCCCTCTGGGAATTACCGCTGTCGGGCGGACCGTCCGTCACGCCGGGTGACGGCCGTGACCCGGCGGGGCGCCGAGCGGAACGAATCTGCGCACGCATCGCGCCTCGCCGTTCGCGCACCGCGACGGCGCAGTCACGCTACGCTCACGAGGATTCCGGCACAGACGCCGGATCTCGACACCAGACCGACAGCTCACCCAGGCACCCCCCTTCCACTGCAGAACGGCACAAGGCGACGAATGCCCCAGCACACCTCAGGGTCCGACCGGGCGGCGATCCCCCCAGCCGCCCGCGACTCTGGCAGCGTGCGGCCGCCCGCTCCCTCGACGCTCGACGAGCTCTGGCGGTCGTACAAGGCGACGGGGGACGAGCGGCTGCGGGAGCAGCTGATCCTGCACTACTCGCCCCTCGTGAAGTACGTGGCGGGACGGGTGAGCGTGGGGCTGCCGCCCAACGTGGAACAGGCCGACTTCGTGTCCTCGGGAGTGTTCGGGCTGATCGACGCGATCGAGAAGTTCGACATCGACCGGGAGATCAAGTTCGAGACGTACGCGATCACGCGGATCCGGGGCGCCATGATCGACGAGCTGCGGGCGCTGGACTGGATCCCGCGGTCGGTGCGGCAGAAGGCGCGGAACGTCGAACGGGCCTACGCCGCGCTGGAGGCCCGGCTGCGGCGCACCCCGACGGAGAGCGAGGTGGCCGCCGAGATGGGCATCGCGGTCGACGAACTGCACGCGGTCTTCAGCCAGCTGTCACTCGCCAACGTGGTGGCCCTGGAGGAGCTGCTGCACGTCGGCGGCGAGGGCGGCAACCGGCTGAGCCTCATGGACACGCTGGAGGACACCGCCGCCGACAACCCGGTGGAGGTGGCGGAGGACCGCGAACTGCGGCGCTTCCTGGCGCGGGCGATCAACACCCTGCCCGACCGCGAGAAGACGGTCGTCACTCTCTACTACTACGAAGGACTGACGCTCGCCGAGATCGGCAACGTGCTCGGGGTGACCGAGAGCCGCGTCAGCCAGATCCACACCAAGTCGGTGCTCCAGCTCCGGGCGAAGCTGGCCGGCTTCGGTCGGTGACCCGCGCCAGGGCGGGACGGCGGCCGAACGCGCGGATCGGCCGAAGGGACCGGCCGAACGGAGGGTTCGGCCGAACGGCGGACCGGCGGGACGGGGGACCGGCCGTGGTCGCTCCCGCCGCTGCTGCCGCGTCCGTACAGTGGACGCCGTGCCAAGGATCAGAGCGGCCTCCGTGGCCGAGCACCGGTCGATGCAGCGTGCCGCCCTGCTGGACGCGGCACGGACCCTGCTGTCCGAGGGCGGGACGGAGGCGCTGACCTTCCCGGCCCTCGCCGAGCGGACGGGACTGGCGCGGTCGTCCGTGTACGAGTACTTCCGCTCGCGCGCCGCGGTCGTCGAGGAGCTGTGCAGGGTCGACTTCCCGGTGTGGGCCGCCGAGGTCGAGGCGGCGATGGCCCGCGCCGGCGGACCCGAGGCCAAGGTCGAGGCATACGTGCGCGGGCAGCTCGCCCTCGTCGGCGACCGGCGGCACCGGGCCGTGGTGGCGATCTCCGCGAGCGAGCTGGACGCGGGAGCGCGGGAGAAGATCCGGGCCGCGCACGGCGGACTGGTCGCGATGATCGTCGAGGCGCTGGGGGACCTGGGGCATCCGCAGCCCCGGCTGGCGGCGATGCTGCTCCAGGGCGTCGTCGACGTGGCGGTCCGGCGCATCGAACTGGGTGCGGCGGAGGACCCGGCCCGCATCACGGAGGCGGCGGTCGCCATGGCCCTGCGAGGCGTACGGGGCTGACCCCCTGGCGGCTTCCCGGCCTCGTGCGCGGGCGGGCCCGGACAGGCGCCGAGGTGCGCTGCCTCAAGCCCGCTCCCGGCGCCGGCCGGGGCAGCGACGCCGGAGAGACGCGAGCGTTCCGACCGGTCTCCGCCTCAGGACCCGCTCCGGCCTGACCCTTCCTGGCCGGTCCGGCCTTCCCGGTCGTGCTTGACCCTTCCTCGATCCCGGCCTGACCGTTCAGCTCCGGGTCCGATCCGGCCCGGCCGCCGTCTTCCGGCCTGATGTGAGCGAAGCATTCAGGGCAACGGCACCCCGAGGACCGGCAGCAGCCTCGACGGGCCCCCGTTCAGCAGCCAGGGCGGCAGCAGCGCCAGGGGGTTCAGGTAGGTGTCGCCTCGCAGCAGCCCCCAGTGCACGCACGTCGCCGCGCAGTGTGATCCGGTGGCCTCCACCGTGCCGATCACCTCGCCCGCCGCCACCTCGTCGCCCGCCTGTACCGAGGCCCGCACCGGCTCGTAGGTGGTCCGCAGCGGCGGGTCGCCCGTCCGGGTCAGCGCTACGGAGATCACGCCGCGGCCGGCCACCCGGCCCGCGAACAGCACCCGTCCCGGCGCCGCCGCGCGGACGGGAGCGCCCGCCGCAGCCGCCAGGTCCACCCCGCGGTGCCCCCGGCCGTACGCGGTCGCCGGGGGCTCCCAGCCGCGCAGTACCCGCGGACGCGCCCCCCGCCCGCCCACCGGCCAGGCCCGGCCCGCGGCCGGCACGGGACTCCGGGCGCCGGAGGGGCTCATTCCGGCCATGTCCGCCACCGCCACGGCCGACGGAGCGGGGCCGTCCGTCCGGGCGGCCGGCGCTCCGCGGCCGGCCGCCGAGGCGGGCAGCAACCCGAGCACCACGCCCGTCAGCAGTACCGGCACCATGGCGAGCCGCCGTCCCCGGCGCACTTGCGGGCAAGGCCCCGGCGGCCGTTCCGGCCGTACCCCCGTAGCGCGCATCCCTCGCTCCCCTCGCGTCCGCACCCTGCGCCCACGGTCCCGCACGCCGCCGATCACCCACTCGATCTGTGGACAACCGCCCGGTTGTGGACGGCGGCGTCACCCGGGGCCCCGGCGGTCCCGTACACTGCTGATGGCGACCCGGGCCACCGGGTCGACTTCGCACGCCCCGGCACCCGGGCCGGCAACGGCCGGTGTCAGCGCCCCTCGGTCCTTCGTGGCACGGCGCACCGCGGGCGTCAGGCGCGAGTGTCATCCGGCGCTCGCGGCACAACCGAGAAATTCAAGGAGAGCGGCCATGGCCGTCGTCACGATGCGGGAGCTGCTGGAGAGCGGCGTCCACTTCGGTCACCAGACCCGTCGTTGGAACCCGAAGATGAAGCGCTTCATCTTCACCGAGCGCAACGGCATCTACATCATCGACCTGCTCCAGTCGCTGTCGTACATCGACCGCGCCTACGAGTTCGTCAAGGAGACCGTCGCCCACGGCGGCACGGTCATGTTCGTGGGTACGAAGAAGCAGGCGCAGGAGGCCATCGCCGAGCAGGCCACCCGCGTCGGCATGCCGTACGTCAACCAGCGCTGGCTGGGCGGCATGCTCACCAACTTCTCGACCGTCTACAAGCGCCTGCAGCGCCTGAAGGAGCTCGAGCAGATCGACTTCGAGGACGTCGCGGCCTCCGGTCTGACCAAGAAGGAGCTCCTGGTCCTCTCCCGCGAGAAGGCCAAGCTGGAGAAGACCCTCGGCGGTATCCGCGAGATGCAGAAGGTGCCGAGCGCCGTCTGGATCGTGGACACCAAGAAGGAGCACATCGCGGTCGGCGAGGCCCGCAAGCTCAACATCCCGGTCGTCGCCATCCTCGACACGAACTGCGACCCCGACGAGGTCGACTACAAGATCCCGGGCAACGACGACGCGATCCGCTCCGTCACCCTGCTCACCCGTGTCATCGCCGACGCCGTCGCCGAGGGCCTGATCGCCCGTTCCGGCGTCGCGACCGAGGGCAAGGGCGAGAAGGCCGCGGGCGAGCCGCTCGCCGAGTGGGAGCGCGACCTGCTCGAGGGCGAGAAGAAGGCTGAGGAGGCGCCGGCCGCGGCCGAGGCCCCCGCCGCCGAGGCTCCGGCCGAGGCTCCGGCCGCCGAGGCCCCGGTCGCCGAGGCTCCGGCCGAGGCTCCGGTCGCCGAGGCCGAGCAGGCCTGACCCGTCAGCGTCCGTTGACGGCGGGAGCGGTGACATGAACTCCGCTCCCGCCGTTCACCCGTAGGTCAGCGGTGTGCCGGCGGCCTCCGGTTCCCTCAGGACCGCGCACCCGCTGATCTTCGATCTTCCAGACTTCGAGAAAGATTCACAGACTCATGGCGAACTACACCGCCGCCGACGTCAAGAAGCTCCGTGAGCTCACGGGCGCCGGCATGATGGACTGCAAGAAGGCGCTGGACGAGGCCGAGGGCAACGTCGAGAAGGCCGTCGAGGCGCTGCGCATCAAGGGCCAGAAGGGCGTCGCCAAGCGCGAGGGCCGCTCCGCCGAGAACGGCGCCGTGGTCTCGATCATCGCCGACGACAACTCCTCCGGTGTCCTCGTCGAGCTGAAGTGCGAGACGGACTTCGTCGCCAAGGGCGAGAAGTTCCAGACGGTGGCCAAGGCCATCGCCGAGCACGTCGCCAAGACCTCCCCGGCCGACATCGAGGCCCTGCTCGCCTCCGAGATCGAGCCCGGCAAGACCGTCCAGGCGTTCGTGGACGAGGCCAACGCCAACCTCGGCGAGAAGATCGTCCTGGACCGCTTCGCGCAGTTCGCCGACGGCTTCGTGACCGCGTACATGCACCGCACGATGCCCGACCTGCCCCCGCAGATCGGTGTCCTGGTCGAGCTGGACAAGCCGAACTCCGAGGTCGCCAAGGGCATCGCCCAGCACATCGCCGCCTTCGCGCCCAAGTACCTCTCCAAGGAGGACGTGCCGGCCGAGGTCGTCGAGGCGGAGCGTCGCATCGCCGAGGAGACCACCCGCGCCGAGGGCAAGCCCGAGGCCGCCCTGCCGAAGATCGTCGAGGGTCGCCTCAACGGCTTCTTCAAGGACGCCACGCTGCTCGGCCAGCCCTACGCGCTGGACAACAAGAAGTCCGTCCAGAAGGTGCTGGACGAGGCCGGTGTCACCCTGAAGCGCTTCACGCGCATCAAGGTCGGCATCTGAGTCCGCACCGCGACGGACACCCGGCCCGGACAGGGTCGACAGCAGTCGTCCATGTCGCACGCGCAGGCCGCCGCGCACGCGCGCGTGACGGACGACAGCAGATCTGACGAGGAGGCCATTGCCGCGTATGGGATGCGAAACACACCCCACCGGCGATGGCCTTCTTCGTATGTGCACCACGTAACAGAGGCGGGATCTCCATGACCACCAAGGCCCAGAAGAGCGACGACGGCAAAGTACCTGGCCGGTTTCTGCTGAAGCTGTCCGGAGAGGCCTTCTCCGGCGGCGGGGGCCTGGGCGTCGACCCCGACGTGGTGCACGCCATCGCCCGCGAGATCGCGGCCGTCGTCCGGGACGGCGCGCAGATCGCGGTCGTGATCGGCGGCGGCAACTTCTTCCGCGGTGCGGAACTCCAGCAGCGCGGCATGGACCGCGCCCGCTCCGACTACATGGGCATGCTCGGCACGGTGATGAACTGCCTCGCCCTGCAGGACTTCCTGGAGAAGGAAGGCATCGACAGCCGCGTCCAGACGGCCATCACCATGGGCCAGGTGGCCGAGCCGTACATCCCGCTGCGCGCCGTGCGCCACCTGGAGAAGGGCCGCGTGGTCATCTTCGGCGCCGGCATGGGCATGCCGTACTTCTCCACCGACACCACCGCCGCCCAGCGCGCCCTGGAGATCGACGCCGAGGCGCTGCTCATGGGCAAGAACGGTGTGGACGGCGTTTACGACTCCGACCCGAAGGCCAACCCGGACGCCGTGAAGTTCGACGCGCTCGGCTACGGCGAGGTCATCACGCGCGACCTGCGGGTCGCCGACGCCACGGCCATCACACTGTGCCGCGACAACAAGCTCCCGATCGTCGTCTTCGAGCTCCTGACGGAGGGCAATATCGCCCGGGCCGTCAAGGGTGAGAAGATCGGCACGCTTGTGGGTGACCAAGGCAGCCGGGACTGACCGGTGCACCACCCCGTCCGCGCACGCCACTGTCCGGGGGACGGACGGGACGGAGCCGGGCCGGGGGATGGACAATGTCCTGCCGGTGGGGAACCGTGCAGGCAGAAGACGCGACGCAGCCGGCCGACGGCCCCGATGAGGAACCGCAGCCGGGCCTACTCAAGACACGCAGGAGCAAGTGGTGATCGAAGAGACCCTCCTCGAGGCCGAGGAGAAGATGGAGAAGGCCGTCGTGGTCGCCAAGGAGGACTTCGCCGCGATCCGCACCGGCCGTGCGCACCCGGCGATGTTCAACAAGATCGTGGCCGACTACTACGGCGCGCCGACGCCGATCAACCAGCTGGCCTCGTTCTCCGTGCCGGAGCCGCGCATGGCGGTCGTGACCCCGTTCGACAAGAGCGCGCTGCGCAACATCGAGCAGGCGATCCGTGACTCGGACCTGGGCGTCAACCCGAGCAACGACGGCAACATCATCCGGGTGGTGTTCCCCGAGCTCACGGAGGAGCGCCGCCGCGAGTACATCAAGGTCGCCAAGGGCAAGGGCGAGGACGCCAAGATCTCGATCCGCTCCGTGCGCCGCAAGGCGAAGGAGGCCATCGACAAGCTGATCAAGGACGGCGAGGTCGGCGAGGACGAGGGCCGCCGTGCGGAGAAGGAGCTCGACGACACCACCGCGAAGTACGTCACGCAGGTGGACGAGCTCCTCAAGCACAAGGAATCGGAGCTTCTCGAGGTCTGATGAACGACTCTTCCTGGGGGGCGCCGCAGCAGGCCGGGTACTGGGGGCCCGCGGACCGGGACCCCGTCCCGGGGGCCGCGCCGGCGAGTTCCGCTCACGACGCGCATGACGCCCAGCAGACTCGCCCGATGCCCTTCGTGCCCCACGTACCCGACCACGGCGGAAACCAGGAGGACGACCGGGGGGCCGCTCGGCTGAGCGGCCCCTTGTTCCGCGACGACGCGCCGCCGACGCGGTCTCACGAGACGCCGTCGACGCGGTCTCACGACGCGTCGCAGACCCGGCGCGACGACCCGCCGCACCCATGGCCCTACGACACGGCACAGCCGCCGCCCGCCGACGGGCCGGCACAGCAGAATCCGGAGCCCATGCCCGACGCCCCGCAGCCGGCGAGCGCCCCGCAGAAGAAGAGCGCGGGCCGCGACCTGGGCGCGGCCATAGGAGTCGGCGTCGGACTCGGCGTCGTGATCATCGCTTCCCTGTTCGTCGTCAAGGCCGTGTTCGTCGGCGTGATCGCGGTCGCGGTCGTGGTCGGGCTGTGGGAGCTGACGAAGCGGCTGGAGGAACGCAAGGGCATCAGGGCGCCGCTCGTGCCGCTGGCGCTCGGCGGCGCGGCCATGGTGGTCGCCGGCTATGTCAGCGGTGCCGAGGGCGCCTGGGTGGCGATGGCCCTGACCACGCTGGCCGTCCTGGTGTGGCGGATGACGGAGCCACCCGAGAACTACCTCAAGGACGTCACGGCGGGTGTGTTCGCGGCCTTCTACGTGCCGTTCCTGGCCACGTTCGTCGCGATGATGCTCACCGCCGGCGACGGCCCGTTCCGGGTGCTGACGTTCCTGGTGCTGACGGTGGTCAGCGACACGGGGGCGTACGCGGTCGGCTGGCGGTTCGGCAGGCACAAGCTCGCGCCGCGCATCAGCCCCGGCAAGACCCGTGAGGGCCTGTTCGGGGCGGTGGCCTTCGCCATGGTGGCCGGGGCGCTGTGCACGCAGTTCCTGATCGACGGCGGCCGCTGGTGGCAGGGCCTGGTGCTCGGCCTCGCGGTCGCCGCCAGCGCCACGCTGGGCGACCTCGGCGAGTCCATGATCAAGCGCGACCTGGGGATCAAGGACATGGGGACCCTGCTGCCGGGCCACGGCGGCATCATGGACCGGCTGGACTCCCTGCTGCCCACCGCGCCGGTCGTCTGGCTGCTGCTGGTGATCTTCGTCGGCGGCTGACGGAAGGGCCGCCCCGAGGCGGGACACACGGGAAGGGACCTGCCGCCACACGGCGCGGCAGGTCCCTTCCCGTGTCCGGTCCGCGTCCGCGACGTGTCCGGTCCGCGTCCGCGGTGCCGGCGCCGGTCAGGCGGCCCCGCGGGCCTCGGTCAGCTCGTCGGAGCGGGTCCGGCGGTCGGCACGGGCCGGGGGCGCGACCCGGGCGGGGGAGCGCCGTACCGCCACCATGGCCACGTCGTCGGCGAGCCGGGCACCCACGTAGTCGCGCAGATCGCCCCGGACGGCGGCCAGCAGGGCGTCCGGGGGCAGCGACGCCCAGCGCTCCAGCCGCTCGGCGAGCGGGTAGAACGCGCCGGACGGGCCGCGGGCCTCGGTGACACCGTCGGTATACAGCAGCAGAGTCGCCCCCGGCGGGAGGTCGGCCTGGTCCACCATGACCTCCTGCCCGTCCAGCATCCCCAGGCCCAGCGGGAGTTCCGGGACCGTCGGCTCCAGGGCGGCGACCGTGCCCTCGTTGATGAGCAGCGGCGGCGGATGGCCCAGGTTCGCCAGGCGCATCGGGCCCTCGTCGGGCAGTTCCAGCACGACCGCGGTCACGAAGGCCTCGTCGCCGTAGGGACTGCCCGAGCGGGGATCGGCGTTCGCCGCGGCGGACAGCTCCTCGACGTCCTCCACGAAGGTCGCCTCCAGCTCCCGCACCACCTCCACCAGCGGGCTGTCGTGCCGGACCGACTGCCGGAAGCTGTTGACCACGCAGCTGACCATCTCCAGCGAGGCCAGTCCCTTGCCCTGCACGTCCCCGAGCAGGATGCGCGCGCACGGCCCGTTGCGGGTGGCCGCGTAGAGGTCCCCGCCGATGGCGGCCTCCTCGTCCGCCGCCATGTACAGCGACGCCAGGTCGAACGGCCCGGTCCGGCGCGGCAGGGGGTGCAGCAGCACCCGCTGGGCGACCTCGGCCACCCAGCGCGACTGGGCGAGCTCCCGCTCCCTGCGCACCCGCACGGCACTGGCCGCCACGGCGGCCACGCTGATCAGTGCGATGGTGCCGATCTGCACCGCGAAGTTCGCGGTGTCCAGCTGGGCGTTCACGCCGGCGGCCACCACCGCGCAGGTCAGGGCGACGACGCACACCAGGATGACGCAGGGCGTGCTGCACAGGACGGCCGCGAACGTCGGAGCCGCGACCATGAGGGGACCGAGGCGGATGTCCGGCGGGGTGAGCGCGTCCACCACGAGCAGGACCACCGGGAGCAGGGCCAGCGCCAGCGTGAGCGTCGCGGGACGGCCCCGGAAGCCGGCGCACGACAGCCAGCCGCGGACGTCTCGCACTCCGACCACCTCCGGTGCCCGTCTTCCCGGCATCCCGAATCTCCCTCTCAGGCAACGGGCACGGAACGCCACCGGCAAGGGCCGTTCGGTCCCCAATCCGTACACGACCCGGACGGTCCCTCTTCCCCGCCTGCCGCGCCCGCGGATGCGGGCCGCAGCCGACGGCGCGCCCACCCGTACGCGCCGCGGGGGAGGCTCCCGGTGCTCGGAGGCGTCCTCGGGTGTACCGCGTGCGGGGCCGTGCGCCCGGTCGGCCGCCAAGTGGAAGAGGGCCGTGACCTGCGGGTCCACACACCCGGGGCGAACCGGTCGGGCCGCCCGGGGAGGGCCGGGGCCGGCCGGAAGGGCCGATGGCGACCGTCACGCAGGCCGAGGCCCCAGGTCACGCTGTTCGATCTGCGACACTGGTACAGCCATGCCTAAGCCCGGAGAACTCACTTTCGTCGCCCCGCGCGGAGCCAAGAAGCCGCCGCGGCACCTTGCCGACCTCACGCCTGCCGAGCGCAAGGAGGCCGTCGCCGAGATCGGCGAGAAGCCGTTCCGTGCCAAGCAGCTCTCGCAGCACTACTTCGCGCGGTACGCGCACGACCCCGAGCAGTGGACCGACATCCCCGCCGGCTCACGGGCCAGGCTGCGGGAGGCGTTGCTCCCCGAGCTGATGACCGTCGTCCGGCACCTGTCGACCGACCAGGGCACCACCCGCAAGACCCTGTGGCGGCTGTTCGACGGGACGCTCGTGGAGTCGGTGCTCATGCGGTACCCGGACCGGGTGACCATGTGCATCAGCTCGCAGGCGGGCTGCGGCATGAACTGCCCGTTCTGCGCCACCGGGCAGGCGGGCCTGGACCGCAACCTGTCCACCGCCGAGATCGTGCACCAGATCGTCGACGGGATGCGGGCCCTGCGCGACGGCGAGGTGCCCGGCGGTCCGGCGCGGCTGTCCAACATCGTTTTCATGGGCATGGGCGAGCCCCTCGCGAACTACAAGCGCGTCGTCGGCGCCATCCGGGCGCTCACCGACCCCGAGCCGGACGGGCTGGGGCTGTCGCAGCGCGGGATCACCGTGTCGACGGTCGGGCTGGTGCCGGCCATCCACCGGTTCGCCGACGAGGGCTTCAAGTGCCGGCTCGCCATCTCCCTGCACGCGCCCGACGACGAACTGCGCGACACCCTCGTGCCGGTGAACACGCGCTGGAAGGTGCGCGAGGTGCTCGACGCCGGGTTCGAGTACGCCGCCAGGTCCGGGCGCCGGCTCTCCATCGAGTACGCGCTCATCCGGGACATCAACGACCAGGCGTGGCGTGGCGACCGGCTCGGCCGGCTGCTCAAGAACAGGCCCGTGCACGTCAACCTCATCCCGCTGAACCCGACGCCGGGCTCGAAGTGGACCGCCTCGCGGCCCGAGGACGAGAAGGCGTTCGTCGAGGCGATCGCCGCCCACGGGGTCCCGGTGACCGTCCGGGACACCCGGGGCCAGGAGATCGACGGGGCGTGTGGTCAGCTCGCGGCGACCGAGAGGTAGTCTGAGGCGGTCCCAGAACCGCATACTCGACTCGTCTTCACATCCGTACATCTTCATATTCCGACAGGGGAGCGCCACAGCGCTGAGAGTGCGGCACACAGGCCGCAGACCCTCTGAACCTCGCCCAGGTCATTCTGGGTAGGGAGATCGGTCATCACTCGAGCTGTTGCGCCCTGCCCGGGGGCCCGCGGACCTTCTCCGCGGGCCCCCGGGCAGGGCCGCGTCTCTTCCTGGTCACTCCAGGAGGAAGTAAGTGCACACCAAGACCTTCGTGGCCGTGGCGGTCGGGCTCGGCCTCGTCACGCTGTCCGCCTGCGGGTCGTCGAACGGCTCCGCGGACGGGAGCGGCGGCGACTCCCGCACCGTGACCCTGGTCAGCCACGACTCGTGGGCCGTGTCCGAGAACGTCATCAAGGAGTTCGAGAAGGAGTCCGGGTACACCGTCAAGGTCCTCAAGGACGGCGACGCGGGCCAGGCCGTCAACAAGGCCGTCCTCACCAAGGACCATCCGCAGGGCGACGTGTTCTTCGGCGTCGACAACACGCTGCTGTCGCGGGCGCTCGGCAACGGGCTGTTCCAGCCGTACGAGGCCGAGGGACTCGACAAGGTCGGCGCGGCCTACCAGCTCGACCGGGGCAGGCACCGGGTCACGCCGGTCGACTACGGCGACATCTGCGTCAACTACGACAAGGCGTACTTCAGCCGGCACCGACTGGCCCCGCCGCAGACCTTCGACGACCTCACCAAGCCGGCCTACAAGAACCTCCTCGTCACCGAGAACGCCGCCACCTCCTCGCCCGGCCTCGGCTTCCTCCTCGGCAGCGCGGCGAAGTACGGCGACGGGGACGCCGCCGGGGGCGGCTGGCAGGGCTACTGGAAGAAGCTCGAGGCCAACGGCGTGAAGGTCGTCGACGGCTGGGAGCAGGCCTACAACGAGGAGTTCTCCGGCTCGGCCGGCGGCCGGAAGGCCAAGGGCGACCGGCCGCTCGTCGTCTCGTACGCCTCCTCGCCGCCCGCCGAGGTCGTCTTCGCGGACCCGAGGCCGAAGACCGCCCCCACCGGGGTCGCGGCCGGCACCTGCTTCCGGCAGATCGAGTTCGCCGGACTGCTGAGGAACGCCCGCAACACCGAGGGCGGCAAGGCCCTCATCGACTTCCTGATCTCCCGGCGGTTCCAGGAGGACATGCCGCTCAACATGTTCGTCTACCCCGTGACCGAGGGCGCGGCCGTGCCCGCCGAGTTCACCCAGTACGGCCCGGCCGCCAGGAGCCCCCAGACCATGGCCCCCGGCGAGATCGCCGACCACCGCGACGAGTGGGTCAAGGCGTGGACGTCGCTCGTCCTGAAGTAGCCCCGCGCAGGGGCCGGGCGGGGAGCGCGGCACGGCTCGGGCTGATGCTCGGGCCGGTCGCGTTCTTCGCCGTGTTCTTCGCCTACCCGGTGGCGGCGATCGTCGCGCGCGGCCTGCGGGTCGACGGCGTCTGGCAGGCCGGGCGGATCGCGGACGTGCTCGGGCAGAGCGGCATCCGGCACGTGCTGTGGTTCACCACCTGGCAGGCGGCCGCCTCGACCGCCCTCACACTGGTGATCGCGCTGCCCGCGGCCTACGTCTTCGCCCGCCTGGACTTCCCGGGCCGCCAGGTCCTGCGGGCGGTCGTCACCGTGCCCTTCGTGCTGCCCACGGTCGTCGTCGGGACGGCGTTCCTCGCCCTCGTCGGGCGTGGCGGACTCCTCGACGAGCTGTGGGGTCTGCGGCTCGACACGACCGTGTGGGCCATCCTGCTCGCGCACGTCTTCTTCAACTACGCCGTCGTCGTCCGCACCGTCGGCGGACTGTGGGCGCAGCTCGACCCGCGGCAGGAGGAGGCCGCGCGCATGCTCGGCGCCTCCCCGCTGACCGCGTGGCGCAAGGTCACGCTGCCGGCGCTCGCGCCCGCCGTGGCCGCCGCCGCGCTCATGGTCTTCCTGTTCACCTTCACCTCCTTCGGGGTCGTGCAGATCCTCGGCGGCCCCACCTTCGCCACCCTCGAGGTGGAGATCTACCGGCAGACCTCCGAGATCTTCGACCTGTCCACGGCCGCCGTCCTGACGATCGTCCAGTTCCTCGCGGTGGGCGCGATCCTCGCCGTGCACGCCTGGACCGTACGGCGGCGCGAGACCGCTCTGCGGCTGACCGACGCCTCCACGACCGCCCGGCCCCCGCGCGGGGCCGGGCAGTGGGCGCTGCTCGCCGGCGTCCTCGCCACCGTGCTGCTGCTCCTGCTGCTGCCGCTCGCCGTACTCGTGCAGCGGTCGCTGGACGCGCCCGGCTTCGGCTACTACCGGGCGCTGACCGACCCGGACGGCGGCACCTTCCTGGTCGCCCCGATCCACGCCGTCGGCACGTCCCTGTCGTACGCCGCCGCCGCCACCGCGATCGCCGTGGTGATCGGCGGGCTGGCCGCGGCGGCCCTCACCCGCCGGGACGCGGGCCGGATCGTGCGCGGCTTCGACGCGCTGCTGATGCTGCCGCTCGGGGTGTCCGCGGTGACGGTCGGCTTCGGGTTCCTGATCGCGCTGGACGAGCCGCCGCTTGACCTCAGGTCCTCGTGGATCCTCGTGCCGCTCGCGCAGGCCCTGGTCGGCGTCCCCTTCGTCGTGCGGACCATGCTGCCGGTGCTGCGGGCGGTCGACGCGCGGCTGCGGGAGGCCGCGGCCGTGCTCGGCGCCTCGCCGTGGCGGGTGTGGCGGGAGGTGGACCTGCCGTTGGTGCGGCGGGCGCTGCTGATCGCCGCCGGGTTCGCCTTCGCGGTGTCCCTCGGCGAGTTCGGCGCCACCGTGTTCATCGCGCGGCCCGACAACCCGACCCTGCCGGTCGCCGTGGCCCGCCTGCTGGGGCGGCCCGGCGACCTCAACTACGGCCAGGCGATGGCCCTGTCGACGATCCTGATGGTGGTGTGCGCGGTGGCGCTGCTGGTGCTGGAGCGACTGCTCCTGCGGTCCCGGACCCAGGTGGCCGGGGAGACGTCCCTCGACCGGAGCGGGGAGTTCTAGATGCTGCTCACGCTGCGGGGCGCGACCGTCCGCTTCGACGGACGGGCCGTGCTCGACGCCGTCGACCTGGAGGTCGCCGAGCACGAGATCGTGTGCGTCCTCGGACCCAGCGGCAGCGGCAAGTCGACGCTGCTGCGGGCGGTGGCCGGGCTCCAGCCGGTCGACTCCGGCCGGGTGCTGCTCGACGGGCGGGACCAGGCGGGAGTGCCGCCGCACCGGCGCGAGGTCGGGTTGATGTTCCAGGACCACCAGCTCTTCCCGCACCGGGACGTGGCCGGCAACGTCGCGTTCGGGCTGCGCATGCACGGCACCCCCAAGGATGAACGGGCCGAGCGGGTGGGCGAGTTGCTCGACCTGGTCGGGCTGCCCGGCGCCGGGCCCCGGCCCGTGGTCGCCCTCTCCGGCGGCGAGCAGCAGCGGGTGGCGCTGGCCCGGGCGCTGGCGCCGCGGCCCCGGCTGCTGATGCTGGACGAGCCGCTCGGTCAGCTGGACCGTGCGCTGCGGGAGCGGCTGGTCGTCGAGCTGCGGGAGCTCTTCGGGCGGCTCGGGACCACCGTCCTCGCCGTCACCCACGACCAGGGCGAGGCGTTCGCGCTGGCCGACCGGGTGGTGGTGATGCGCGACGGGCGCATCGCCCAGTCCGGAACGCCGCTCGAGGTGTGGCAGCGCCCGGCCGACGCCTTCGTCGCCCGCTTCCTCGGCTTCGAGAACGTGGTCGAGGCGACCGTCGACGGCGACACCGCGGTCACGCCCTGGGGCAAGGTGCCGGTGCCCGACGGCGCGCCGCAGGGCACCCGCACGCTCCTCGTCCGGCCCGCCGGGGTCCGCCTGGTCGGCGCCGACGAGGGCCTGCGGTGCCGGGTGGCCGCCCGCACCTTCAAGGGCACCCACGTCGCCGTCCGCCTCCGCCCGCAGGACGCGCCGCCGCTGGAGGCGGCCTGCGTGCTCGGGGCGGCACCGGAGGTCGGCGCCGAGGCCGGCGTGGTGTTCGACGTGGCCGACGTCGTCCTCCTGGGCTGATGGCCGCCCGTTCGGCGTGAGCGGTACGACCTGCTCGGGCACGTCCGGCACCGGAGGCGGGGAGGTCGTCGAGGCCGCCGAGGATCGCGCGCGGGCGGCGGTCGCTCCGCGCGGGCCGCTCCCCTCCGTGCCGCTCGTCCTGCCCGGACGGATGCCCGTGCGGGGCGTGTGACGTCGGGGGAGGGGCGAGCGGGACCAGCCGAAGTGCCTGCTCCGGCGTGAGCGTCGTGCGACCGAGCCGGGGACGGCCGGACGCCCTCGCGGTCCGCCGGCTGCGGCGGATCTGACGCACGCTGGGCCCGGACGCTTTCGAGAACGGACCCCGAGGTGGCGCCCGGTGCGCACCGGGCGTCTGGCCGGGCCGGTTGCCGCGGCGCGAGCGGGCGGCGGTCGCTCCGCGCGGGCCGCTCACAGGCGCCCGGCGCGCACCGGGGCCCGCCCCCGGAGCAGGGACGGGCCCCGGTGCGAGGACGGGCCCCGCGGTGGGTACGGAGGTGTCAGCGGCGGCCGTTCGCCCCGCGGCGGCGCAGGCCGAAGACGACCGCGGCACCGCCGGCCACGACCAGGGCCACCGCGGCACCGGCGATCAGGCCGGTGCTGGAGCCCGCGCCGGTCTCGGCGAGGTTCGACTCGCCGGCCGCGGGCGACGGGGCGTTGCTCGGGGCGCCCGCCGGGGCGGAGGTGCCCGCCGGGGCGGTGCTGCCCTCCGGAGCGGTGCTGCTCTGCGAGGCGGACGGTGCCGGAGTGCCGGATTCCGTCGGCGCCGGCGAGGTGGCGGGCGAGGACGCGCCGGCCGACGGGCTCGGGCTCGCCTCCGCCGAGCAGGCCGTGGAGGGCGTGGTCAGGTTGGGCGTGATGTCGGCGTTGAGGACCTTGACCTTGGTACCGGTCTTCTTGGTGGCCTTGACGTGGACGCGGTAGACGGCGTTCGGCTGCCAGTCCTCGACGAAGGTGGCCGTGGCGCCCTCGCGGGTGCCCGCGACCGTCTGCTTGCCGACCTGCTTGGCGTCGGCGCCGTTGTTCTCGAGGAACACGGTGACCTCGGCCGGGGTGCCGGCGGGGTCGACGTCGGTGACGACGATGACGCCCTTGTTCCCGTCGCACTTGGCTTCGGCGGAGAAATCCTTGATGCTGCAGGCGAGCGCGTTGCCCGCGACACCGATCGCGAGTGCGGCCGAGGCGGAGGCGACACCGAGGACGCGCGTGGTTCGGGCGGTACGGCGTGATATCGACAAGATGGACACTGTGCCCTTCGGGATGTGCAGTGCGGGGGGTGGCGGGGGAGTTGGGGCGACGACGAAAGCACACCCCAGCACCCCCGGGTGAATCACAGGTCTATAAGCGTTCCATAAGAAGTGTCAACGCACTGGCGGCCCAGGGGTGTTGACTTTGCACACTCGTTAACCGGCCGGAGGTTTCAACGCCTCGGACGGAGCGTCAGAGCCCCCGTCACCTCAATGGCCCGGCGTGGAAGCGGGCTGGCGCGGGGACGGCGTCCCGCACGCGCCGGGGGCGGCGCGGTCCCGCGGCCGGGACCCGCGCACGGCACGGTGCGGGCGCGGGCGCACCCGCCCGCGCCGTGCGGGGCGGCCGACCGCGACGGGCTCAGCCCTGCACCGCCGCCGGGTCCATCCACATGATCTCCCAGGTGTGGCCGTCGAGGTCGTCGAAGGCGCGCCCGTACATGAAGCCGTGGTCCTGGGGCTCGCCGGTCGCCGAACCGCCCGCCGCGATCGCCCGGTCGACCAGTTCGTCGACCTTCTCGCGGCTCTCGGCGCTCAGGCACAGCAGGACCTCGCTGGTCCTCGTGGGGTCCGCGATCTCCTTCTTCGTGAAGTCGGCGTAGCGCTGCCGGGAGAGCAGCATGGCGACGATCGTGTCGCTGATGACGACACAGGCGCAGTCGTCGGTCGTGAACTGCGGGTTGATCGTGTAGCCGAGCTCGGTGAAGAACTTCTTCGAGGCGTCGACGTCGCCGACGGCCAGGTTCACGAAGATCATCTGCTGGTACATGCGCTGTCTCCCATCGGGTCGGTGCGTTCGGGGGAATAGACCCCGGGGCCGCGCGGAACTCATCGGGCGAACGGCGGCCGTTTCCCCGCCCGGTCCCGCGGGCCGGCCCCGTGCGTCCGGGCAGCCGCCGCCCGTGCCGGGTCAGCCGGTGAGCGGCAGGGCGGCGAGGTGGGCGACCGCCAGGGTCAGCGGGGTGAACAGGACCAGCACGGCCGTGACGCGCAGGGCGGCGGCGGCCAGCAGCATCGTCGCGGGCGCGCCCAGCCGCAGCAGGGCCGCGACGGTCTCGGCGCGTGCCTGCCGCGCCTCCACGGCGGTCGTCAGCAGCGTGGCCAGCGCGCAGCCGGCCACCAGGAGCGTGCCGAGGGAGGTCAGCGGGCCGACGTCGGGAGCGCCGCCGGACAGCGTGAGCATGGCGTACGTCCCCGAGGCCACCGCGCAGAGCAGCCCCAGGGGGCGGCCGATACGGCCCGCCTCCTCCATCAGGACCCGGCCGGCCAGGAGGCGCAGCGCGCCCGGACCCACCGACTGGAGCACGCGCCCGCACAGATGGGTGAGGCCGGGCCCGGCCAGTGCCAGGCCGACGGCGGTGAGCAGCCAGCCGACGAGGACGGCGGCCGAGCCGACCGCGAGGCCACCGGGCAGGGCGGGCGAGGAGGCAGGGGCGGTGCGGCTCGCGTACGCCTCGGCGGCGAGCCCGGCGGCCAGGACGGCGATGCCCCAGGGCAGGCCGCCGGGAGTCTTGCGGGGCGCCGGCGGGCGGTCCGGATCGAGGCCGTCCCGCTCCTGCCCGGGGCCGGTACGGGGGTCGGGCCGCTCCTCCGCGGTGGCCAGGGCACCGGCCGCCGCCCGCGCACCGGCCGGGTGGCCCGGCACCCGCGACGTCGCGGCCCCCTGACGGTCCCCGGCGCCGGCCGCGGCCCGCGCGCCGGCCGTCCGCGGTGCCGGCCGGCCGGCGCCGCCGTCCGGCCCGTCGGACGGCTCCGGGCGGGCCACGGCCTTCCACCGTGCCCCGAAGCGCCCGTACGCCCCGAACGTCTCCCGCGCCCCGGTGCGCGGGTACGCCCCGAAGCGTCCGTACCCGCGCCCCGCTGCCCGCGTCGCCGCGGGCGGCCGGGGGTCCCGGGGCCGCAGCGCCACGGCCACCGCCAGGGAGGCGGCCGCCGGCACCAGGCAGAGCAGGGTCAGCATCGCCGGGACCGGCAGCGGCCCGCCGGGCGCCAGGAACTCCGCGCTCGTGCCGGTGAGTGGCCCGCCCCCGAGGTCGCCGCGCAGGCGCAGGAAGGCGATCAGCGCCGCCACCGAGCCGAAGCCGCAGCTCAGCGCCGTCGTGGCCGCCGAGACGGCCAGCAGCCGGCCCGGGCCGAGACCGACCGCGGACAGGCCCGGGCGGGGCCGGGTGCCGGGATCGGTGCGGGCCACGGCGACCGCCAGGTAGACGGTGGCGGCCAGCGGCACCGCGCACCAGCACAGGCGCAGCACGGCGGCGGCGGGCATGGCGGGGTGCGCGAGGGCGTAGCCGAGGGCGCACAGCAGCAGGAAGCCCGTGCCCGCCGAGGCCGCGCAGACCGTCAGCCGGCGCAGCTGGACGGCGGGCCGGGCGAGGCGGGTCAGACGGAGAGCGAGCACGCCGGCCGGCCTTCCGTGTCTCCCACCGGGGGCAGGTGCACCGTCTTCACGCACCGCCCGTCGAGCAGGGACACCGTGCGGTCGGCGAGCGCCGCGGTCTCGGCGTCGTGGGTGGCGAGCACGACGGTGATGCCGTGCGAGCGGGCCGCCGTGGTGAGCGTGCGCAGGACGTGGGCGCGGTCGGCACGGTGCAGGGGCGCGGTGGGCTCGTCGGCGAACAGCACCGTCGGGGCGGGCGCGAGCGCGCGGGCGATGCAGACCCGCTGCCGTTCGGCCTGGCGGAGCTGGTGCGGGCGGCGGCGGGCGAGGTCCCCGATGTCGAGGCGTTCCAGCCACTCCTGGGCCGCTCTGCGGGCCCGCCGCCGGTCGGTGCCGCGCAGCATCAGGGGCAGGGCCGTGTTCTCCCAGACGTTCAGCTCGGGGACGAGCACGGGAGCAGGATCGATCCAGCAGAAGCGGTCGCGACGCAGCCGTTCCCGGGCGAGGGGGCCCATGGTGTGGACCGCCGTGCTGTTGAACCACACCTCGCCGCGCCGGATGCGCACCAGTCCGGACAGGCACCGCAGCAGGGTCGTCTTGCCGCTGCCGCTCGGGCCGCCGACGGCGAGGATCTCGCCCTGGCGGACGCCGAGCGAGACACCGCTGAGCGCGGGCGAGCCGTCGTTGTGGGTGAAGTGCAGGGCGCGTGCCCAGAGCACGTCGCTGTCCGGCGGGGCCACCATGGCGTACACCTCGTTCACATCGGAAATGCCGTGCGCGATCCGCGAATTCCCCCATCCGGGGGAACGAAGGCGAAGCCGATCGGTCACTGCACGCTAGGCAGCCGAGGGCCGGGGGCCGAGAAGCACGCGGCCCCGGGTGCCCGTTTCTCACTCGAACGGGCGGCTCCGGGGCCGGTATTGATCATCTGATCGGAGGTATGCCCCTCCGTGCGGCCGCCGGCGATGACCGTGCGGCCGGCGCGCGGGCCGCGGCGGGAGGCCGCCGCCAGAACGGCCGGCGGGAGGCCGCCGACTGCCCAGGCGCCGTGCGAGGCCCGGCGCGCGCGTCACGCCGGGCCGGTCACCCGCCGGGGTGTCACAGCTTGGTCCAGGCCTCCGTCAGCGTCGCGCGCAGGATCTGCTCGATCTCGTCGAAGGTCTCCTGGTTCGAGATCAGCGGCGGGGCGAGCTGGACGACCGGGTCGCCGCGGTCGTCGGCACGGCAGTACAGGCCGTTGTCGAACAGGGCCTTGGACAGGAAGCCGTACAGGACGCGCTCGGTCTCCTCCTCGTTGAAGGACTCCTTGGTGTTCTTGTCCTTCACGAGCTCGATGCCGTAGAAGAAGCCGTTGCCGCGGACGTCGCCGACGATCGGCAGGTCGTGCAGCTTCTGCAGCGTCTGCAGGAAGGCGGACTCGTTGTCGAGCACGTGCTGGTTCAGGCCCTCGCGCTCGAACAGGTCGAGGTTGGCCAGGCCCACCGCGGCCGAGACGGGGTGGCCGCCGAAGGTGTAGCCGTGCAGGAAGGTGTTGTCGCCCTTGTAGAACGGCTCGGCCAGGCGGTCGGAGATGATGCAGGCGCCGATCGGGGAGTAGCCCGAGGTCATGCCCTTGGCGCAGGTGATCATGTCCGGGACGTAGCCGAACTTGTCGCAGGCGAACATCGTGCCGAGGCGGCCGAAGGCGCAGATGACCTCGTCGGACACGAGCAGCACGTCGTACCGGTCGCAGATCTCGCGGACCCGCTGGAAGTAGCCGGGGGGCGGCGGGAAGCAGCCGCCGGCGTTCTGCACCGGCTCCAGGAAGACCGCGGCGACCGTGTCGGGGCCCTCGAAGAGGATCTGCTGCTCGATCTGGTCGGCGGCCCAGCGGCCGAAGGCCTCCGGGTCGTCGCCGAAGATCGGGGCGCGGTAGATATTGGTGTTGGCGACCTTGTGCGCGCCCGGCACCAGCGGCTCGAACGGGGCCTTCAGGGCCGGCAGGCCGGTGATGGACAGGGCGCCCTGCGGGGTACCGTGGTAGGCGACCGCGCGGGAGATCACCTTGTGCTTGGTGGGCTTGCCGACCAGCTTGAAGTACTGCTTCGCGAGCTTCCAGGCGGTCTCGACCGCCTCGCCGCCGCCGGTGGTGAAGAAGACCTTGTTCAGGTCGCCCGGCGCGTGGTGGGCCAGCCGCTCCGCGAGCTCCACGGCCTTGGGGTGGGCGTAGGACCACACCGGGAAGAACGCCAGCTCCTGCGCCTGCTTGTACGCGGTCTCGGCGAGCTCCGTGCGCCCGTGCCCGGCCTGGACCACGAACAGGCCCGCGAGACCGTCGAGGTAGCGCTTGCCCTTGTCGTCGTAGATGTAGGTGCCCTCGCCCCGGACGATCGTCGGCACGGGGGAGTTCTCGTACGAGGACATCCGGGTGAAGTGCATCCACAGGTGGTCGTACGCGGTACGGCTGAGGTCCTTGGTACTCACGGTTATCGGGTTCCCCACATGTAGGTCTGCTTCTTGAGCTTGAGGTAGACGAAGCTCTCGGTGGAGCGCACGCCGGGCAGGGCCCGGATGCGTTTGTTGATGACGTCCAGCAGGTGGTCGTCGTCCTCGCAGACGATCTCGGCGAGGATGTCGAACGAGCCCGCGGTCATCACCACGTACTCGACTTCCGACATGCCGGTCAGCGCGTCGGCCACGGACTCCACGTCGCCCTCGACGTTGACGCCGACCATCGCCTGCCGGCGGAAACCCACGGTGAGCGGGTCCGTGACGGCGACGATCTGCATCACGCCCTGGTCGAGCAGCTTCTGCACGCGCTGGCGCACGGCCGCCTCCGACAGGCCGACGGCCTTGCCGATCGCGGCGTACGGCCGGCGGCCGTCCTCCTGGAGCTGCTCGATGATCGCGAGGGAGACGGCGTCCAGATGGGGGTTGCCGTGCCTGGACTCGCGGAGGTCCCTCTGGTCTGCGCTTCGACTGGCCACCACCTCACTGTGCACGACGTATCGATAGTTCCGCAAGGCGGCGGCGATGAAATTCGTTGTTTACGATAGTGAGACCTGCGGATTTCGCAGCCCGAGTCCGAGTGGGGGTGTTGAAAACGTCGGCCGGCCGACTAGGGTGGGCATGTCTCAGTGCGTGGACACCCCGAACCCGCCCGAGAGACCTTCACAAGCAGCCAGAACCTGACAGGAGGGCCGGCAGTGAGCACCGAGCTGCGTCGTCTGCGCAACTACATCGACGGTGAGTTCCGGGACGCCGCCGACGGACGGACCACCGAGGTGGTCAACCCCGTGACGGGCGAGGCGTACGCGACCGCGCCGCTGTCCGGGCAGGCGGACGTGGACGCCGCCATGGCGGCCGCCGCCGCGGCCTTCCCGGGCTGGCGCGACACCACCCCGGCCGAGCGCCAGAAGGCCCTGCTGAAGATCGCGGACGCGTTCGAGGAGCGCGCCGAGGAGCTCATCGCGGCCGAGGTGGAGAACACGGGCAAGCCGATCGGGCTGACCCGCTCCGAGGAGATCCCGCCGATGGTCGACCAGATCCGCTTCTTCGCGGGCGCGGCGCGGATGCTCGAGGGCCGGTCGGCCGGCGAGTACATGGACGGGATGACCTCGATCATCCGCCGCGAGCCGATCGGCGTCTGCGCGCAGGTGGCGCCCTGGAACTACCCGATGATGATGGCCGTGTGGAAGTTCGCCCCGGCGCTCGCCGCGGGCAACACGGTCGTCCTGAAGCCGTCGGACACCACCCCGGCGTCCACCGTCCTGATCGCCGACATCATCGGCTCGATCCTGCCCAAGGGCGTCTTCAACGTCATCTGCGGCGACCGCGACACCGGCCGCCTGATGGTCGAGCACCCCACGCCGGCGATGGCGTCCATCACCGGCTCCGTGCGCGCGGGCATGTCGGTCGCCGAGTCCGCCTCCAAGGACCTCAAGCGCGTCCACCTGGAGCTCGGCGGCAAGGCCCCCGTCGTGGTCTTCGAGGACACCGACATCGACAAGGCCGTCGAGGACATCTCGGTCGCCGGCTTCTTCAACGCCGGCCAGGACTGCACGGCCGCCACCCGCGTCCTCGTCCACGAGTCCATCCACGACGAGTTCGTCTCCGCGCTCGCCAAGGCCGCCGCCGGGACCAAGACCGGGCGGCCGGACGACGAGGACGTCCTGTACGGCCCGCTGAACAACCCCAGCCAGCTCAAGCAGGTCGCCGGCTTCATCGAGCGGCTGCCCGCGCACGCCAAGGTGGAGGCCGGCGGCCACCAGGTCGGCGACCAGGGGTACTTCTACGCCCCGACCGTGGTCTCGGGCCTGAAGCAGGACGACGAGATCATCCAGAACGAGGTCTTCGGCCCGGTCATCACCGTGCAGTCCTTCCGCGACGAGGACCAGGCCGTGGAGTGGGCCAACGGCGTCGACTACGCCCTCGCGTCCTCGGTGTGGACCAAGGACCACGGCCGCGCCATGCGGATGTCCAAGAAGCTCGACTTCGGCTGCGTGTGGATCAACACCCACATCCCGCTGGTCGCCGAGATGCCGCACGGCGGCTTCAAGAAGTCCGGCTACGGCAAGGACCTGTCGGCGTACGGCTTCGAGGACTACACCCGCATCAAGCACGTGATGACGTCGCTGGACGCGTGACGCGCGGGGGTGCCGCGCGGCCTCTGCCGCGCGGCACCCGCGCGATGCCTCGCGCGGCACCCGCGCGATGCCCCACGCGGTCGCGGCGCGCCGGGCGACAGGGGTGCGCTCCCCCGGGCCGGCGACCCGTCTCCCTTCGCGGCCCCGGACGGTGACCACACCGTCCGGGGCCGCGGTGCGTCCGGGCCGCCGGCTGCCGCCGTGTGCGGGCTGCCCAAGCCGCCGTGTGCGGGCGGCCGATCGGTGGCTCGCGGTGCGCTGGTTGACGAGCAGCCCGGCCGTTCCCACCCGGGAGCGGTCGGCGACGCCGGTGTCGCCGCCGGAGCAGCGGTCGCAGTCGCGGCCCGGGGCCGACACCGCGTTCCCGAGCCGGACGCGGCCGTAGCGCACACCCGTGCGCCAGCCGGGGGTGCGGCGGCCGCGCACCGGTCGGCCCGTGGTCGGCGCGGCGGCACCGCGGGGTAGCGGTCGTGCGCGGCGCTGAGCCCTGCGGGGCAGTCCGGGGAAGCCCCGGCTGTCGCGCGGGCACGCGGGGCGCGGCCACGCCCCACCACGCGGAACGGTGGCCACGCCCCGCGGCGACGGCCCCGGCAGGCCCTCGCCCGCTGTCGACGGAGTCCACGGCCTCCACCGGGGCGCCCGGCGGACCGGGGACGCGGCCACGGCCGTGACCGACGCAGCCGGGACGCACCCCCGGCCGGCCGCGGCGGGCACGGCTTGCCCCGTCACCGGCGGGGGCCCACGTCCCGCCTCAGTGGCCGCGGACCGCGCACAATGCGTCCACACGGTTGGTGGTGATCGAGTCCACACCGGCCTCGATCAGGCGCCGCATCGAGCGGCGCGTGTCGGGCGTCCAGGCCGACAGCAGGTACCCGTCGCGGTGGACCCGGGCCGCCAGGTCCCGGGTCACCAGGCCGAAGCGGTAGTTGAGCCAGCGCGGGCGGACGGCGGCCAGCAGACCGGCGCGCGGCGGGGCGAGGGTCGTCCAGGTCAGCGCGATCTCGGCGGACGCGTCGGCCGCGCGCACCGCGAGCATCGTCTCCGGACCCGCGCAGTAGTACACGCGGTCCTGTGCCCCGCAGTCCCGGACCACTCCGACGATCCGCCGCACCGCAGGCAGGCCGGGCCCGCCCGGAAGGTCGACCATGACCCGGCTGCCGTCGGTCGCGGCCAGGGCGTCCTCCAACGTGGGCACCTGACCGGCCGTCAGTCCGCGCACCTCGTCCGCCGACAGCGACCGCAGCGGCCGGTCGTGCTCCCACAGCCGGCCCAGCGTGTCGTCGTGCAGCAGCACGGGCACCCCGTCCCGGGTGAGCCGGACGTCGATCTCCACGGCGTCCGCACCCTGGTCGAGCGCGGAACGCAGCGAGCCGATCGTGTTCTCGCGGACGCGGTAGGGATCGCCGCGGTGCGCCACGGCCGTCAGGGTCTGCATGGCCTCATTGTGCTTCAGCGCGTCCGGCGGCCGACCGGGAGCCGCAAGCCCGGTGCCGGGGGCGGACGGGGTCAGGGCGCGAGCCACGCCGCGGTGTAGGCGTCGATCTCGTCCGCGATGCGCGCCTTGCCGGCCTCGTCGAGGAAGGAGCTCCGCACGGCGTTCCTGGCCAGCTCGGCCAGGCCCCGCTCGTCCAGGTCCAGCAGACGGGCGGCCACGGCGTACTCGTTGTTGAGGTCGGTCCCGAACATCGGCGGGTCGTCGGAGTTGATCGTGACGACGACCCCGGCCCGCACGAACTCCCGCAGGGGGTGCTCGTCCAGGGTGCGGACCGCGCGGGTGGCGATGTTGGAGGTGGGGCACACCTCCAGCGGGATCCGGCGCTCGGCGAGGTGCGCCAGCAGCTTCGGGTCCCGGGCGGAGCTGGTGCCGTGCCCGATGCGCTCGGCGCGCAGGTCGTTCAGCGCGTCCCAGACGGTCTCCGGGCCGGTCGTCTCGCCCGCGTGCGGCACCGACCGCAGCCCGGCCGCCAGCGCCCGGTCGAAGTACGGCTTGAACTGGGGCCGGGGCACGCCGATCTCGGGCCCGCCGAGGCCGAACGACACGAGCCCCTCGGGCCGCAGCCGGTCGTCGGTGGCCAGCCGCGCCGTCTCCTCCGCCGCTTCGAGGCCCGCCTCGCCGGGGATGTCGAAGCACCAGCGCAGCACGGTGCCGAACTCCGCCTCCGCCGACTTGCGGGCGTCCTCGATCGCGTCCATGAAGGCACGCTCGTCGATGCCGCGGCGGGTGGACGAGAACGGCGTGATCGTCAGCTCGGCGTAGCGGACTTGCTGCCGGGCCATGTCACGGGCCACCTCGTACGTCAGCAGCCGCACGTCCTCGGGGGTGCGGACCAGGTCGACGACCGACAGGTACACCTCGACGAAGTGCGCGAAGTCCGTGAACGTGAAGTAGTCGGCCAGGGCCTCGGGGTCGGTCGGGACCTTCGAGTCGGGGTGGCGGGCGGCCAGTTCGGACACGATGCGGGGAGAGGCGGAGCCGACGTGGTGCACGTGCAGTTCGGCCTTGGGCAGTCCGGCGATGAAGGCGTGCAGATCGCGGGGTGCGCGCTGGTCGGTCAAAGGGATCCCTCCCCGGGAACGGCGCCGCGGGCCGCTCGGGGCGCGGCGCGGGTGATCGGCTGATCGAGTGGCACGCACATCGTAGGCGGCCGGTCCACCGCGCCGGCCGTCGCCCGCCACCGTCCCGGCGGCCGGGCGGGCCGGGGGGAGGGCGGCGGGGCGGTGGGACGGTGATCGCCGGGGAGGCCGGGCGGACGGCGGGCGGGACGCACCGGCGGGTCCGGGCGGACGGCGGGCGGGACGCACCGGCGGGTCCGGGGCCCGACCCCGGCGCGGTGGCTGCTGTGGCGGACCGGGCGGAGGGGCCGCGACGACCACGCTTTAGCATGGCGGGACGATCGATGAGGGGGAGCGCGACATGACGGACGGAACGCAGTCGGCCGGCGACGCCGGGGCCGGCGACAACCCCTGGGCCCCGCCCGAGAGCCGCCCCTCGCTCGCCAAGAACCCGCGGCAGCCCGCGCCCCGGCCGTCGGCGCCGCAGTACCAGGCGCCGCCCCCGCCCCAGCAGCCCCCGGCGTGGGACCAGCCGTCCGCCCCCGCGCAGCCGCCGGCGCAGGACCAGCCGCCCGCGTTCCCGCCGCCGTCCGTGCACGACCAGGCCACGATGGCCTCGATATCGACGGCCGGCTTCCCGCCGCCGGCCTTCGGAGCGCCCGCTGGGGAGTCCGCCGTGCCGCCCCCGCCCATCGCCCCCACCGGTCCCGCCGCCCCCGGCGGGTACGGCTACCCCGCTTATCCCCAGGGCTACGGCTGGCCCGGCATGCCGATGGCCCGGCAGAACGGCATGGGCACGGCGGCGATGGTGCTCGGCATCCTGTCCTGCTGCCTGTTCTGCCTGTACGGCGTGGTCTCCGTGGTGCTCGGCATCCTCGCCATCGTCTTCGGCGTCAAGGGGCGCCGGAAGGCCGAGCGGGGCGAGGCGGACAACCACGGGCAGGCCCAGGCCGGGCTGATCACCGGCGTCATCGGCCTCATCCTCGGCGTGGTGGTGCTGATCCTGATCGCCGTCGGCATCACGTTCGCCATCAACGACGAGCGCAACCGGCAGACGGACGAGGACCCGTACTACGGCGCCACCGGTACGTCGGTGAGCGTCCTGGCCGAGCGCTGACCCCACCGCCGCCCGCCGGCCCGCACAGCCCGCTCCCGTCCGGGCCGCATCCCTCCGGCCCGCCCCGGCCCGGCCCGGACGACGTGTCCGGTCCCGCGGCGGCTTGCCGGGACCGCCTCCCCCCGGGCGTCCGGGCCACTACGCTGCTGCACGTCAACGGAGGGGAGAACACTTCATGTCCGACACCCATCCCGCCCCCGGCGGGTTCGGGCCGCCGTCCCAGCCGCCGCAGCAGCCGGCGCCGGGGTACGGGTATCCGCAGGCCGGCCCGGGCTACGGCTACCCGCAGACCCCCCCGGCCCATCCGGTCGCGCCTCCCGTGGCCTATCCGCAGGCCCCCGGCTACGCGATGCCGATGCAGCCGAGCAACGGCATGGGCACCACGGGCCTGGTGCTGGGCATCATCGGCCTGGTGTGCAGCCTGACCCTCTTCCTGTGGATCTTCGGCGTCGTCCTGGGCATCCTCGCGATCATCTTCGGCGCCGTCGGGCTGGGCAAGGCCAACCGCGGCGAGGCCACCAACAAGGGCGCGGCGACCGGCGGCCTGGTCTGCGGCATCCTGGCCACCGTGGTGCTGCCGCTGCTGGGCCTGCTGGTCTTCGCCGGCCTCATGGGCAGCGCCAGCACGTTCTGAGCGGGGTGCGCGGCAGCGGGCGAGGGGCCGGGCGGGAGCCCGGCCCCTTCCCTCACCCCGCGCCCGTCCGCAGCCGCTCCCGGGCCTCCATCAGCGCGAACCCCAGCAGGTTCAGGCCCCGCCAGCGCTCCGGGTCCGCCGCGGCCTCGTCGCTCGCGGCCAGGCCGATGCCCCACACACGGTCCACCGGGCTGGCCTCCACCAGCACCCTCCCCCAGCCCTCGGCCGGGGGGACCCCCACCTTGTTCCGCTCACCGCTGTTCAGCAGGAACGCGCGCAGCCCGGAGTGCGCCGCGAACTTGTGGACACTGCCCTCGACCACGATCCGGAAGCGCTCCCGCTCCCACGTCGGCTCGTCGAAGCCGCGCACCAGCCGCCCGGCCTTCTTCGCCTCGGCCGGATGCCCGGCCTCCAGCACCCGCCGCTCCGCCTCGGCGTCCCCGAACAGCCGCGCCTTGCCGGCCATCATCCAGTGCTCGGCGGTCGCGTAGGTCACCCCGTCCACCGTGAACGGCGACGGCCACCACTGGCTCAGACAGCTCGCGCCCACCCGGCCGTCCGGCCGCGGGCGGTGCCCCCAGAAATACAGATACCTGATCCTCGCCCCCGCGCGGACCGCCCTGATCAGGGCCTCCCGCGAATCGCTCGTCCCCATGGCGGGCGAGTCTGGCACGCACCACCGACAGCCGTCCCGGCTCTTTTCCGCTCCGGCTCGACACTCGGTCGACAGATTCCGTCGCGTAACCAAAAGGAAACAACGGAATCCCTTGTTGGAGTGCACTTGCTCTGTCAGGATCGGCACTCACATCGAGCTGGAGCTACGCCATCCACCCCGTTCACGGCGGGCTGACGGCGGAGGAGAGCGACATGCACAACCCGGGCAACGCCACCCCGGAACGGTTCCCCGCACAGGCGCGCTTCGCGGACGGCGCGCAGTACATCGCCGGCCGTCTGCGCCAGGGCACCTCCGGCCGCGCCCACGCGGTCGTGGACCCCGCCAACGGCGAGGAGGTGTACACCTACGAGCTGGCCGGACCCCAGGACGTGGACGCGGCGGTCGCCGCCGCGCGCGAGGCGTTCCCAGGCTGGTCGGGCGCCACGCCCGTGGAGCGTTCGGAGGCGCTGCACCGCTTCGCCGCCGTACTCGCCGGGCGCGCCGAGGACTTCGCCCGCGCCGAGTCGCTCCAGTGCGGCAAGCCGCTGAAGCTGACCCGGGAGTTCGACGTGCCGGGCACGATCGACAACACCTCCTTCTTCGCGGGCGCCGCCCGGCACCTGGCGGGGCAGTCCGCGGGCGAGTACTCCGGCGACCACACCTCGTACGTGCGCCGCGAGCCGATCGGCGTCGTCGGCTCCGTCGCGCCGTGGAACTACCCCCTGCAGATGGCCGCCTGGAAGATCCTCCCGGCGATCGCCGCGGGCAACACCGTCGTGCTGAAGCCCGCCGAGCTGACCCCGCTGACCTCGCTGATGTTCGCGCAGGCCGCCACCGACGCCGGGATCCCGGACGGCGTGGTCAACATCGTCACGGGTGCCGGCCGGGAGGCCGGGGAGCACCTGGTCGGTCACCCCGACGTGGCCATGACCTCGTTCACCGGCTCCACCGCCGTCGGCCGGCGCGTCGCCGAGATCGCCACCGCCACCGTCAAGCGCCTCCACCTGGAGCTCGGCGGCAAGGCGCCGTTCGTGGTCTTCGACGACGCCGACCTGGAGGCCGCCGTCCACGGCGCGGTCGCGGGCGCGCTCATCAACACCGGGCAGGACTGCACGGCCGCGACGCGCGCCTACGTGCAGCGGCCTCTGTACGAGGAGTTCGTCGCGCGGACCGCCGCCCTGATGGACACCGTCCGGCTCGGCGACCCCTTCGCCCCCGGCACCGACCTCGGCCCGCTGGTCTCGCACGCGCAGCGCGAGAGGGTGGCGGACTTCGTCGACCGGGCCCGCGGCTACGCGCGCGTGGTCACCGGCGGCGAGGCTCCCGGGGGCGAGCTGACGCGCGGCGCCTACTACCGGCCCACCCTGATCGCCGACGCCGCGCAGGACAGCGAGATCGTCCAGTCGGAGATCTTCGGCCCGGTGCTGGCCGTCCTGCCGTTCGACACCGACGACGAGGGCATCCGGCTGGCCAACGACACCCCGTACGGCCTGGCGGCCTCGGCCTGGAGCCGCGACGTCTACCGGGCCAACCGTGCCACCCGCGAGATCAAGGCGGGCTGCGTGTGGGTGAACGACCACATCCCGATCATCAGCGAGATGCCGCACGGCGGCTACAAGGCCTCCGGCTTCGGCAAGGACATGTCCACCTACTCGTTCGACGAGTACACCCAGATCAAGCACGTCATGTTCGACAACACGGCGGTGGCGGCGAAGGACTGGCACCGCACCGTCTTCGGGGACCGGCGATAGCCGCTCGGCGACTGCCGCCGGTGGGACGACCGGCCACCGACCAGGCCCCACCCTCCCTCCTGAAAGGGCACCACGCGCATGGAGCAGTATGAGCCCGACCGCCTGACTCCGGCCCAAGTGGCCGCCATGAGGCGAAGCTTCCGCAACGGCCGGGCCGCCCTGACCCGCCGTTCGCTGCTGCGCGCCTCGGCGGGCGGCGCGCTCGCGGCCGGCGGACTCGGAGCGCTGAGCGCCTGCGGGATCCCGCCGGCGGGTCAGGCGCAGGGCGGCACGGCGACGCAGGACCACTCGGACCAGGAGAAGGTGGTCAACTTCTCCAACTGGACCGAGTACGTCGACGTCGACGACAGCGGCAAGCACCACCCGACGCTGGAGGCGTTCGCCAGGCGGACGGGCGTACGGGTCAAGTACACCGAGGACATCAACGACAACAACGAGTTCTTCGGCAAGATCAAACCGCAGCTCGCCGCCGGCCAGGACACCGGCCGTGACATCGTCGTCCTCACCGACTGGCTGGCGGCCCGGCTGATACGCCTGGGCTGGGTGCAGAAGCTCGACCCCTCCCACCTGCCGCACGCCTACACCAACCTGTCGGCCCAGTTCCGCAACCCCGACTGGGACCCCGGCCGCGCCTACAGCTACCCCTGGCAGGGCATCTCCACCGTCATCGCCTACAACAAGAAGGCCCTCGACGGCATCGAGGTGAAGTCGGTCTCGGACCTGCTGGACAACCCCAAGCTGAAGGGGCGCGTCGGCTTCCTGTCGGAGATGCGCGACACCATCGGCATGACCCTGCTCGACATGGGCAAGGACCCGGCGAAGTTCACCGACGACGACTACGACGCCGTCGTCGCCCGGCTGCAGAAGGCGGTCGACAAGGGGCAGATCCGCCGGTTCACCGGCAACGACTACACCTCCGACCTGACCAAGGGGGACTTCGCGGCCTGCCTCGCCTGGGCCGGCGACGTGGTGCAGCTCAAGGCGGACAGCCCGGACGTCGACTTCGTCATCCCCGACAGCGGCTACATGACGTCGACGGACAACCTGCTCGTGCCCAACAAGGCGCGGCACAAGACGAACGCGGAGCGGCTCATCGACTTCTTCTACGAGCCCGACCAGGCCGCCGCGCTCTCGGCGTACATCAACTACGTGACACCCGTCGACGGTGTGCGGCCCTACCTTGCGAAGATCGACGAGGACGCGGCGAACAACCCGCTGATCATCCCCGACAAGGCCATGGCCGCCACGTCGCACGCCTTCCGCTCACTGACGCAGAAGGAAGAGACGGCCTACGAAGAGAAGTTCGCGAAGCTCACAGGGGCGTGACGATGATGACGACAGACAACAGCGGCGACGTCCGCCTCACCGGGATCGGCAAGACCTACGGCTCCTTCACCGCCGTGCACCCGTTGGACCTCACGGTGCCGAAAGGTTCCTTCTTCGCCCTGCTGGGCGCCTCCGGCTGCGGCAAGACCACCACCCTGCGCATGATCGCAGGCCTCGAGAAGCCCAGCACGGGCACCGTGCACCTCGGCGACCAGGACGTGACCCACCTGCCGCCGTACAAGCGGCCGGTCAACACGGTCTTCCAGTCCTACGCGCTCTTTCCGCACCTCGACATCTTCGAGAACGTGGCCTTCGGCCTGCGCCGCCGCGGCATCAAGTCGGTGCGCAAGCAGGTCGAGGAGATGCTGGACCTGGTCCAGCTCGGCGAGCAGGCGCGCAAGAAGCCGCACCAGCTCTCCGGCGGCCAGCAGCAGCGCGTGGCCGTGGCCCGCGCCCTGATCAACCACCCGAAGGTGCTCCTCCTCGACGAGCCCCTCGGCGCCCTCGACCTGAAGCTGCGCCGCCAGATGCAACTGGAGCTGAAGCGGATCCAGACCGAGGTCGGCATCACCTTCATCCACGTCACGCACGACCAGGAGGAGGCCATGACGATGGCCGACCAGGTCGCCGTGATGAACGCGGGCCGGGTCGAGCAGCTCGGCTCGCCCACCGACCTCTACGAGAACCCGCGGACCACGTTCGTCGCCAACTTCCTCGGCACCTCCAACCTGATCGAGGCCGAGGTCGACACCCGCGGCGGCGGCGAGATCGTCGTGCGGGCCGGCGACGGCAAGCTCGTCCTGCCCGAGGCGCGCTGCTCCGCGTCCACGACCGCCGGCGGCAAGGTGCTGGTCGGCGTGCGACCGGAGAAGATATCCCTCACCCACGCGGACGACGCGGGGGAGATCCCCGACAACCGCAACCGCATCACCGGGACCATCGCCGACTCCAGCTTCATCGGCGTCTCCACGCAGTTCGTCGTCGACTGCGCGGTCTGCCCCGAGTTCGAGGTCTACGCCCAGAACATCGACCGCGACCCCCGCCTGGTGCCCGGCACCGAGGTCGTCCTGCACTGGAACCCGGCCCACACCTTCGGCCTGGACGCGGCGCAGGACATCGACGCGGGCGTGGAGAGCGTGGGGCCGGAAGAGGGGGAGGCCGCCTGATGGCCGTCGTCACCCAGGCGCCGCCACCGCCGGCGCCCACCGCCGCGGGCGCGACCCGCGCCCAAGCCCCGCGCAGGCGGGGCCGCCTCACACCGTACTGGCTGCTGCTGCCCGGCATCCTGTGGCTGGTGGTCTTCTTCGCCCTGCCGATGATCTACCAGGCGTCCACGTCCGTGCAGACCGGCTCCCTGGAGCAGGGCTACAAGGTCACCTGGCACTTCGTGACCTACTGGGACGCCCTGTCCGCCTACTGGCCGCAGTTCCTCCGCTCGGTCCTCTACGCGGCCGCCGCGACGCTCCTGTGCCTGCTCCTCGGCTATCCGCTCGCCTACCTGATCGCCTTCCGCGCGGGCCGCTGGCGGAACCTGATCATGGTCCTGGTGATCGCGCCGTTCTTCACCAGCTTCCTGATCCGCACCCTGGCCTGGAAGACGATCCTCGCGGACGGCGGCCCGGTCGTCGGCGCGCTGAACACGCTGCACGTCCTGGACGTGACCGGCTGGCTCGGCTGGACCTCCGGCGACCGCGTGCTGGCCACGCCGCTCGCGGTGGTCTGCGGTCTGACGTACAACTTCCTGCCGTTCATGATCCTGCCGCTGTACACCTCGCTGGAGCGCATCGACGGCCGGCTGCACGAGGCCGCGGGCGACCTGTACGCGAAGCCGTGGACCACCTTCCGCAAGGTGACCTTCCCGCTGTCGATGCCGGGCGTGGTCTCCGGCACGCTGCTGACCTTCATCCCCGCCGCCGGCGACTACGTCAACGCCGGCCTGCTCGGCTCCGCCGACACCGGCATGGTCGGCAACGTCATCCAGACCCAGTTCCTGAGGATCCTCGCCTATCCGACGGCCGCGGCCCTCTCCTTCATCCTGATGGCCGCGATCCTCGCCATGGTCACCGTCTACATCCGCAGGTCCGGCACGGAGGATCTGGTCTGAATGACCCTCGTCAACTGGCTCAAGCGCAACCTCGTCGTCCTCGCCGGACTGCTGACGCTCGGCTATCTGCTCCTGCCCAACGTCGTCGTCACGGTGTTCTCCTTCAACCGGCCCAAGGGCCGCTTCAACTACGAGTGGCAGCGGTTCTCCACCGACGCCTGGCGCGACCCGTGCGGCGTCGCCGGCATGTGCGGCTCGCTGTCGGTCAGCCTGCAGATCGCCGTCTGGGCGACGTTCGGCGCCACCGTCCTCGGCACGATGATCGCCTTCGCGCTGGTCCGCTACCGCTTCCGCGCGCGCGGCGCCGTCAACTCGCTGATCTTCCTGCCGATGGCGATGCCCGAGGTCGTCATGGCCGCCTCGCTGCTCACCCTGTTCCTCAACATGGGCGCGCAGCTGGGTTTCTGGACGATCCTCATCGCCCACATCATGTTCTGCCTCAGCTTCGTCGTCACCGCCGTCAAGGCGCGCGTGATGTCGATGGACCCGAGGCTGGAGCAGGCGGCCCAGGACCTCTACGCGGGTCCCCTGCAGACGTTCTGGCGGGTCACCCTGCCCATCGCGGCACCGGGCATCGCCGCGGGCGCGCTGCTCGCCTTCGCGCTCTCCTTCGACGACTTCATCATCACCAACTTCAACGCCGGCTCGACCGTCACCTTCCCCATGTTCGTCTGGGGCTCGGCGCAGCGCGGCACCCCCGTTCAGATCAACGTCATCGGCACGGCCATGTTCGTGGTCGCCGTGCTCCTCGTCCTGGTCTCCATGGCCGTCGGCAGCCGCCGTGCCAGGCAGAGGCCGTAGCCGGAAGCAGTCCGTAGGGAGTTGACATCATGGCCCCGAGCGCCATGAGCCGTAACGACAACTGGACGACATCCCTCGCCGAGGCCCAGCCGGTCCCGTACTGGCTGGAGGACCCCGGTCGGCCCCGCCCCGAACCCGCGCTCACCGGTGCGGAGACCTGCGACCTGCTGGTCGTCGGCGGCGGCTACAGCGGACTGTGGACGGCGCTGCTCGCCAAGGAGCGCGATCCGCTGACGGACGTGGTCCTGGTGGAGGGCCGCGAGGCGGGCTGGGCCGCCTCCGGCCGCAACGGCGGCTTCTGCGCCGCCTCCCTCACCCACGGCCTGGCCAACGGGCTCGCCCGCTGGCCCGAGGAGATCCAGCGGCTGGAGGAACTGGGCGCCCGCAACCTCGACGCCATCGAGGAGGCGGTCGTCCGCCACCGGCTGGACTGCGAGTTCGAGCGCACCGGCGGGATCGACGTCGCGACCGAGCCCTACCAGGCGCGGGAGCTGCGGGACTGGCACGCGGAGCTGGAGCGCCGGGGCCTGGCCGGCGGCACCGAGTTCCTCGACCGGGACGCGGTGCGGGCACAGGTCGACTCACCGACCTTCGAGGCCGGCCTGTGGGACCGCCGGGGCGTGGCCATGGTCCACCCGGCCAAGCTCGCCTGGGGCCTCAAGCGCGCCTGCCTGCGGCTGGGGGTGCGCGTGTACGAGCACACGCCCGCCCTGACGCTGCGGGCGTACGGCGCCGGCATGGCCGTGCGCACCCCGTACGGGCAGGTCCGCGCCCGCCGGGTCGCCCTCGGCACGAACGTCTTCCCCAGCCTGGTGCGGCGGATGCGCTCCTACACCGTCCCGGTCTACGACTACGCCCTGATGACCGAGCCGCTCACCGACAGCCAGATGGCCTCCGTCGGCTGGCGCAACCGCCAGGGCCTGGGGGACAGCGCCAACCAGTTCCACTACTTCCGGCTGACCGCGGACCACCGCATCCTGTGGGGCGGCTACGACGCGGTCTACCCGTACGGCGGCCGGGTGCGCGCCGAGTACGACCACCGCCCCGAGACGTACGCCCGGCTCGCCGGGCACTTCTTCACCTGCTTCCCGCAGCTGGAGGGCGTCCGGTTCACGCACGCCTGGGGCGGGGCGATCGACACCTGCTCGCGCTTCTCGGCGTTCTTCGGCACGGCCCACCGGGGCCGGGTCGCCTACGCCGCCGGCTACACGGGGCTCGGCGTCGGCGCCACCCGCTTCGGCGCCGAGGTGATGCTCGACCTGCTGGCCGGGGCGCGCACCGCCCGCACGGAACTGCAGATGGTCCGCAGGAAGCCGCTGCCCTTCCCGCCCGAGCCGTTCGCCTGGGCCGGCATCGCGCTCACCAAGTGGTCCCTGGCCCGGGCGGACGCGCACGGCGGGCGGCGCAATCTGTGGCTGCGGACGATGGACCGGCTGGGGCTGGGCTTCGACAGCTGACGCGGGGGTCGCGCCGCGGCCACGTCCGCGGGCCCGCCCTCACCGACCCCGCGCTGCTGGAACTGGCGCTGCACGAGGCGGCCGCGCGGCCGGCCGCCCAGGACCGCGGGGACGGCGGGAGGTCCTGACACGGCCCTCCGGGGTGCGCACCGAGGCGGGTGCTGTTCGTCCGGGAGCCGCGGTGCCGGCCCGCCGGCCGTCCGCGCCCACGCGGCGGCCCGGCCGGGAGCGCACGGCCCGGATGGGGTGAGCGGTCAGCCGGGGCCGGTGCGCGAGGGGGCCGTTCCGCCGGAGGACCGACGGCCGCCCCGGCCGAGCAGGAGCCGCAGGCCGGTGAGCAGCACCGCGCACAGGCACCAACTGGCCACGACGTCCAGGGGCCAGTGGTAGCCGCGCCGGACGAGGCCGAAGCCGACGCCGAGCACGAGGACGGCGAAGACGGCGACGAGCAGGCGGCGGGCCGCGGCCGTCCGGAGCCAGGGGAGAAGGAGCAGGGCCGAGGCCCCGTAGGCGACCGCGGCGGTCGCGGTGTGCCCCGAGGGGTAGTAGCCGGCCCCGGGCGGCATCACCGGCGTGCCGTGCCGGGCGGTCCACTCCTTCAGCGGCACGACCAGGACCGGCACCAGCACCATCAGCGCGGCCGCCGCGGCCGGCGGCAGCCACCAGCGGTCGGCGCCGGCTGCCCGGCCCCGCCGGGCCGCGTAGCCGAGGACCACCGCGAGAACGGGCACGGCGACCTGCGCGTTGCCCAGGTCGGCGAGGAGTTCGGAGGGGCGGTCGGGGTGGACGAGACCACGGCTGAGGCGCTCGTCCACGCGCAGCAGCGGGCCGTGTGCGAGCACCTGCCAGGTGATCAGCGCGAAGAGCACGGCCGGGAGGGCGAGGAGCAGCAGGACGCACAGGCCGCGCCAGGCGGCGCGGGCCGGCCGGCCCGGAGCGGGCAGCCCCCTGCCGCGCGCGAGGGGCCCCCGTCTCTGCTCGGGCGTCCGGTTCCGGGAGGTCGACACGGAGTACAGCTTGGCAAACCCGCGCGCCCGCGCCCGGCCGGGCGGGCAGAAGGCGTAGAACCGGCACCGCCGCCGTCGCGTCCGTGGAAGGGGCGCGGCGGCGGCGGGACGGCCGAGAAGGACGGGAGGGGGGTCGGCCGCCCAGGAACAGGGGGGGATGGTTCCGGGGCGGCCGTCCGGACCGGAACGCCGCACGCCCCGGGGGGTCTGGGGCGGGCGACTGTCCGATCGAGGAGATCCGGGGCCGTCAGACCCCGGGTGTGCGCGAGGCACGACCAGGTCGAAGCTGGGGAGGCCACGGCCTGATGTCGCCCACAGTCCCCTGTGGGCGGGGTGTATCTCTCATCTCGGGAGAACCTACGGCAGCGGACGGGAGCGCGACAGCCGGAACCGCCTCCCCCCATCCACCTCGCACACCTTCTTCACACGCTCTGCCGTCCTGCGCCGGCAGAGCGTGTGAACGGGGTGCTCAGATGCGGGCGAACGCCTGCTCGACGATGTCCAGGCCCTCGTTGAGCAGGTCCTCGCCGATGACCAGCGGGGGCAGGAAGCGGACCACGTTGCCGTAGGTGCCGCAGGTCAGGACCAGCAGGCCCTCCTGGTGGCAGGCCTTGGCCAGGGCGGCGGTCGCCTCCGGGTTCGGCTCCTTGGTCCCGCGGTCCTTGACCAGCTCGATGGCGATCATGGCGCCGCGGCCGCGGACGTCGCCGATGATGTCGAACTTCTCGGCCATGGCGTTCAGCCGGGCCTTCATGACGGCCTCGATGTTCTTCGCCTTGGCGTTGAGGTCGAGCTCCTTCATGGTCTCGATCGCGCCGAGCGCGCCGGCGCAGGCGACCGGGTTGCCGCCGTAGGTGCCGCCGAGGCCGCCCGCGTGCGCGGCGTCCATGATCTCGGCGCGGCCGGTCACGGCGGCGAGCGGCAGACCGCCGGCGATGCCCTTGGCGGTGGTGATCAGGTCCGGGACGATGCCCTCGTCCTCGCAGGCGAACCACTGGCCGGTGCGGCAGAAGCCGGCCTGGATCTCGTCGGCGACGAAGACGATGCCGTTGTCGGCGGCGAACTGGCGGATCGCGGGCAGGAAGCCCTTGGCCGGCTCGATGAAGCCGCCCTCGCCGAGCACCGGCTCGATGATGATCGCGGCGACGTTGTCCGCGCCGACCTGCTTGGTGATCTGCTCGACGGCCTGCCTGGCGGCCTCGGGGCCCGCGTTCTCCGGGCCGGTCGGCCAGCGGTAGCCGTAGGCGACCGGGACGCGGTAGACCTCGGGGGCGAACGGGCCGAAGCCGTGCTTGTACGGCATGTTCTTGGCCGTCAGCGCCATGGTGAGGTTGGTCCGGCCGTGGTAGCCGTGGTCGAAGACCACGACGGCCTGGCGCTTGGTGTACGCGCGGGCGATCTTCACCGCGTTCTCGACGGCCTCGGCGCCCGAGTTGAACAGGGCCGACTTCTTGGCGTGGTCACCCGGGGTGAGCTCGGCCAGCGCCTCGGCGACGGCCACGTAGCCCTCGTACGGCGTGACCATGAAACAGGTGTGCGTGAAGTCGGCGAGCTGCGCGGACGCGCGGCGGACGACGGCCTCGGCGGACGCGCCGACCGAGGTCACGGCGATGCCGGAGCCGAAGTCGATGAGGCGGTTGCCGTCGACGTCCTCGATGATGCCGCCGCCCGCACGCGTGACGAAGACCGGCAGCGTGGAGCCCACGCCCTGCGCGACCGCGGCGAGACGGCGGGTCTGCAGCTCCTGCGACTTCGGGCCGGGGATGGCGGTGACGACGCGGCGCTCCTGCGGAAGTGCGGTCATGGGGGGCTCCCTGTGGTCTGCGTACCGGGCGGTCCGGTGCGCCCGGGCACCGGCGGACCGGGTGGGTGTCTCCGGTCGGGGCCTTTTCGGACGCTTGCCTTCTTTTCTCGCAGGTTAGGGCGGCTGAGCGAGGGTGGGCATGCTCCATGTGGGCGTTGTCGGCGCTCGTGGTTGTCCGTCGTGGACATACAAGGAGTGCCGGGGCCGCGGGGCGCGGCGGCGGGAGCGCGGCCGGGATGCCGCGCGCCGTGCCGCGCCACCGGTGAACTCCCCGGCCCGGGCGTTAGATTGGCCCGCGGACGGTGGACGGCACGGCTGCTCAGGGGGCAGGGGCGATGGACGACGGGACGCAGGAAGCGCGCGGCACGCAGGCCAACCCCGTGCCGCGTCCGGCGATGCCGGGGGACGTCCCCGCGGCGCCGCCGCGGCCCGCGGGCACGCCGCCGCACCCCGGCGCCGGCGCACCCGGGTACGGGGCGCCGGCCCGGGCGGCCGTCGCCGACTGGCTCGACGCGCCCCGCCCCGCCGCCGGACCCGGCATCTGGCGGCTGGGACACCGCCCGCCGAAGGACCCGCGGCAACCGGAACGGCTCGCCCCCATCACCGTCGTCGGCCTGCTCATCCCGCTCGCCGTGGCGCTGGTGCTGTGGTCCCTGTGGCGGCACGGCGGCTTCCCCTACCAGTGGGTCCTGCTGAAGCTGTTCACGCCGGACGACTGGTGGTGGGGCGGCACCGTGTCCCCGAAGGGCATGGAGGGCCGCGAGGCCCTCGTCGTCCAGGACGGCGTCTTCTTCGCCGTGCTCGTGTACGCCGTGGGCCGCCTGGGCGGCTGGCCCGACGTACTGCGCCACTACATCGGCCGCCGCCCGCAGCCCGCCCGGGCCCTCGGCGCCGCCGCCGGCGCGCTGATCGCGCTGAGCCTCGTCTTCCCGAACGCCTTCCCGGGCGTCGGCTGGGACGCCCTGCCGGTCGTCGACCCGGTCTTCTCGCTCGTCGTCCTCGTCTCCGGCGGCTACGACCTGTTCGCCTCGCAGCTGTTCACCGACACGCTGTACGCCCTGATCACCGCGCTGGTCGTGTGGCCGTTCGCCCGGCTCGGCGGCTGGTGGGCGTACGGCAAGGAGCTCGCGGCGCGGCGCCGGGCCCGGACGGAGCCCGCCGCCGCGCCGGCCGCCGTCCTGCCCCGGTCGCAGTGGCCGGACCTGCGCGACGCCGGGCAGCACCAGGCGGCGGACCTGCTGTCCGCCGAGGTGGCGGGCGGCCGGATGAACGACGTCGACTGCGCGCGCGTCGGGCACGCCTGGGCGCGGGCCCGCGGCGGCGCCCGCCTCGCCGACTTCACGGACACGGTGCTGCGGCACGGCGCCGCCGCCTGGACGCACCCGTCCGGGGCCCGCGACCTGCCGGGCCGCTCCACCCGGCACGACCTGCTCGAAGGGCAGGTGCGCCTGGGCCGGTGGGTGCCGGGGGAGCGCGGCCCGCGCGCCTTCGACGGCGCCGACGCGGCCCTCGACCCAGACGCCCTGGGCACCTCCCTGCTCGTGGTCGGGCCGTCCGGCTCCGGCAAGACCCGCCACGTCGTCGCACCGGTCACGGAGGCACTCGCGCTGCAGGCGCTGACCGGCCGGTGCGCCGTCGTCGCCGTCTGCGCCGCCGGGACCCCGCTCGGCCCGGACGCGGCCTTCGACGTCGTCGTCCGCATCGGGGACCGCGACTCCGTCCACGACCTGGACCCCTACGCGCAGGCCGACGACCCGGACGAGGCCGCCGCCGTCCTCGCCGAGGCCCTCGTGGGAGACCTCGACACCGTCGGCGCCCAGAGCGCCGCCACCGCGCTCGCCCAGCTCCTCGGCCCCTACCGGGCCGTGCACGGGCACTTCCCGCCGCTGCCGGTGCTGCGCGAGCTCCTGGAGGGCGAACCGGCGGCACTGTCGGCGCTGCGTGCGGCCCTCGACGGCGAGGAGCACGCCGTGATGCGCCGCGAGCTGGACGCCCGGCTGCGCCAGGCCGGCACCGCGGCCGACGCCGGCCCGGCGCTCGCCGGCCGGCTCGCGCTGCTGGACCGTCCGGTCTTCGCCGGCTTCTTCGGCTCCGGCGGCACGGGGCGGCCGTTCTCGCTGCGGGCCGTCGCCCACCACCCCCTGCGGGTCCGCGTCGACCTGCCCGAACGCGGCCACGAGGAGGCGTCCCGGCTGCTCACGCGGCTGGTGCTGGCGCAGTTCACCGCCGTCGTGCGCGACGCGCGCCGCCCCCACTTCGCCTGCCTGGTGCTCGACGACGCCACCGGCACCGTCACCACCGAGTCGGTGCGCCGCATCCAGCGTCTGCGCTCCCAGAACGCCGGGGTGGTCCTCGCGCTGCGGTCGGTCGCCGACGTCCCCGAGGCGCTGCACGGTCCGCTGCTCGGCGCCGTCGGCTGCCGCATGGCGCTGTCCGGGGTCACCACCTGGGACGGCAGCCGGTTCGCGCACGCCTGGGGCACCGAGTGGGTGGAGACGAAGGAGGTCGCCCAGCACACCGTCTTCGCCGACCAGCCGATGACCCGGGCCCTGCACGCCCTGCGCAAGCTGGTCACCGGCAAGGCCGTCACCACGGACGCGGTGACCGTGAAGCAGGTCGAGCGGGAGCGCTGGTCGGCCTCCCAGCTGGCCCACGAGGTGCCGCCCGGGCACGCGGTGCTGTCGCTGACGACCGTGCGCGGCGAGCACGCGCCGCCGCTGCTGGTGGACCTGCGGGGCTGAACGCGGGCGACGACCCGGACATCGCACCGTACGGTCACACGGTGACCGTACGGTGAGGCAGAATCGGCAGAGGTCGTTCATACGTGGCGGCCAAAAGATCACATCGATCAGCCAGAAGATCGCAACGATCACCCGATCTCCGCAGACCTGAAGGTCCCATGCCCCCCACGCTCGCCTCGCTCGTCCACCACTCCGCGCTCAAGCTGACCGTGCGCGCGGGCGAGGACCGCCTGGACGTGCCCGTCCGCTGGGCGCACGTCAGCGAGCTCGCCGACCCGGTGCCGTACATGGAGGGCGGGGAGCTGCTGCTGATCACCGCCCTCAAGCTGGACGCGGAGGACGCGGAGGCCATGCGCCGCTATGTGAAGCGGCTGGTGGGCGCCGGCGTGGTCGGGCTCGGCTTCGCCGTCGGGGTCAACTACGACGAGATACCGAAGGCCCTCGTCGACGCCGCCGAGCAGGAGGGCCTGCCGCTGCTGGAGGTGCCCCGGCGCACCCCGTTCCTCGCCATCAGCAAGGCCGTCTCGGCCGCGATCGCCGCCGACCAGTACCGGTCGGTCACCGCCGGATTCGCCGCCCAGCGCGAGCTGACCCGGCAGGCGCTGAACGCCGGCCCCGAGGGCCTGCTCGGCGCGCTCGCCGCCCAGGTCGACGGCTGGGCGGCGCTGTACGACGCCTCGGGCGCCGTGGTCGCGACCGCCCCGGAGTGGGCGGGGCGGCGGGCGGCCCGGCTCACGGCGGAGGTGGAGCGGCTGCGGGACCGGCCCGCGCCCGCCAGCTCGGTCGTCGGCGGGCCCGAGACCGAGGACCGCGTCGAACTGCACTCCATAGGCACCGGCCGGCGTCCGCGCGCCGCGCTCGCCGTCGGCACGGCCGCGACCCTCGGCACCGCCGAGCGGTACGCCGTCCACTCCGCCATCGCCCTGCTGACGCTGACCACGGAACGCTCGCGGTCCCTGCACGCCGCCGAGCAGCGCGTCGGGGCGGCCGTGCTGCGGATGCTGCTCGCCGGGCAGCAGGACCACGCCCGGGCCGTCGCGGGCGACCTGTACGGCGGACTGCTCGACGCGCCCTTCCGCATGATCGTGGCCGAGTCGGTCCGTGCGCCGGCCGCGCGGGCGCACGCCGACGCCCACACCTGGACGCCCGCCGGCCGGTCCTCGGCCTTCGCGCCGGCCGTGGGCACCGCGGGCCACCCGCTGGCGGGACTCGCCGAGGTCGTGGAGGCGGCGGCCGCGCGGTCGGGGGAGGCGGTCCTGGTGGTGCCCGAGGGGGAGCGGCTGGTGGTGCTGGCGGCCGACGGGGGCGCGGCCGTCGCGGCCTGCGGGACGTACGCCTCGGCGCTGGAGGCGGCACGGTCCGCCACCGTGCGCGAGCAGGCGCCCGGCGGGGACGAGGAGGAGGTCGTCGTCGGGCTGTCGGCGCCGGCCGGACCGATCGCGGCGGCGGCCGCGTACAAGCAGGCCGAGCAGGCGCTGTCGGTGGCGCGGCGGCGGGGCCGGGTGCTCGTCGAGCACGACCAGGTGGCGTCGGGCTCGGTGCTGCCGCTGCTGGCCGACGACGCGGTGCGGGCCTTCGCCGACGGGCTGTTGCGCGCGCTGTACGAGCACGACGCCACCGGGCGCGGGGATCTGGTGGCCTCCCTGCGGGCCTGGCTGTCGCGGCACGGCCAGTGGGACGCGGCCGCGGCCGACCTCGGGGTGCACCGGCACACGCTGCGGTACCGCATGCGGCGCGTCGAGGAGATCCTCGGGCGGTCCCTGGACGATCCGGACGTCCGTATGGAGCTGTGGCTGGCGCTGAAGGCGACGTCCTCCGACTGAGACCGGGGGGTTCGCTGTACCGGGTGGGGACAGCCCGGGTCGGCCGTCGAGGGTGCCGGGTGCTGTGGCGGAGGCGGGTGGGTCGCGCGGCCCGGCGTTGGCGGGGTGCCGCCCACGCCCACCCGTGCCGCCCCGGCGGCACGATTGCCCGCGGTTCGGGTTGGGCGGGGGCCGTCCGGTCCGCCGTGGCGGTGGGTTCGGGTGCCGGGTGCTGTGGCGGGGCGCGGGTGGGTCGCGCGGCCCGGCGTTGGTGGGGTGCGGCCCGCGCCCACCCGTGCCGCCCTGGCGGCACGATTGCCCGCGGTGTGGGGCGGGCGGTGCCGTCCGTGCCCACTCGTGGCGGCCCGGCGGCACGACCGCCTGCGGCGGGAGTGGGGCTCCTAGGCCAATTCGGCGCGTCCTCGGGGGGCAGTGCTACGGCTCGGACAAACGCTCGGCGGGGCCTGTCGCCCTACCGTGGAGCAAGCCAAGAACACACCCCCAACGCGGAAGGGCCGGGACTCGTACATGACTTCCACCCACGCCTTCTGGCTCGCCGGCCGCCAGGTCACCGGCGAGGACACCTTCGACGTCACCAACCCCTACGACGGGCGGCTGGTCGGCAAGGTGAGCGTGCCCACCGACGCCCAGGTCGAGGAGGCCGTGGCCGCCGCGTACGCCGTGCGGGACGAGTTCGCCGCCACCCCGGCGCACGTGCGGGCCGCCGCCCTGAGCCACATCGCCACGCGGCTGGTCGAGCGCACCGAGGAGATCGGGCAGCTGATCTCCGCCGAGAACGGCAAGCCGATCAAGTGGGCCCGGGGTGAGGTCGGCCGTGCCGCCTCCGTGTTCCGGTTCGCCGCCGAGGAGGCCCGGCGGTTCAACGGCGGCGAGGCGCAGCGCCTGGACACCGACGCCGGCGGCCAGGGCCGGCTCGCCCTCACCCGCCGCTTCCCCAAGGGTGTCGTCCTCGGCATCGCGCCGTTCAACTTCCCGCTGAACCTGTGCGCCCACAAGGTCGCCCCGGCCATCGCCGCCGGCGCCCCGATCATCCTGAAGCCCGCCCCGGCCACCCCGCTGTCCGCTCTGGTGCTGGGCGAGCTGCTGGCCGAGACCGACCTGCCGGCCGGCTCCTGGTCCATCCTGACGGTCGCCAACGAGCGCATGCCCGCCCTCGTCCAGGACGAGCGCCTGCCGGTGATCTCCTTCACCGGTTCCGAGAAGGTCGGCTACGCGATCATGGACTCGGTGCCGCGCAAGCACTGCACCCTGGAACTGGGCGGCAACGGAGCGGCCGTCGTCCTCGCCGACTACGCGAGCGACGAGGACCTCGACTGGGCCGCGAACCGCATCGCCACGTTCTCCAACTACCAGGGCGGCCAGTCCTGCATCTCGGTGCAGCGTGTGATCGCCGACGCCGCCGTCTACGACCGCCTGCTGCCGCGCGTCGTCGCCGCCGTCGAGGCCCAGGTCACCGGTGACCCCGCCGACGACAAGACCGACGTCGGCCCGCTGGTCAGCGAGGACGCCGCGAAGCGGGTCGAGTCCTGGGTGCGGGAGGCCGTCGAGGCCGGGGCCACCCTGCTCACCGGCGGCGAGCGCGACGGCGCCACCGTCGCGCCGACCGTCCTCGCCGACGTGCCGGCCGACGTGACGATCGCGTGCGAAGAGGTCTTCGGCCCGGTCCTGACCGTGCAGAAGGTGGACGGCGAGGCCGAGGCCTTCGCCGCCGTCAACAGCTCCAAGTACGGGCTCCAGGCCGGCGTGTTCACCCACGACCTGCAGACCGCCTTCCGCGCCCACCGCGAGCTGGAGGTCGGTGGCGTGGTCGTCGGCGACGTGCCGTCCTACCGCGCCGACCAGATGCCGTACGGCGGCGTCAAGCAGTCCGGCGTGGGCCGCGAGGGCGTCCGCTCCGCGATGGAGGACTACACGTACGAGCGGGTGCTGGTGCTGACCGGTCTCGCCCTGTGACCTCCTGACGTGCCCGAAGGGGCCCGCCACCGGTACCGCCGGTCGCGGGCCCCTTCGGTTTTCCCAAACCGCACGGCGTGACGGTCCCCGCGCGGCCCTGCCCCACGGCCGGGCCGCCGCCCCGGCCCACGGCGTGCGGGTGCCGCAGCCACGTCACCCGGATGGCCGCCCCGTGCCGCCCCCCGTGGCGGCCAGCCCTCCGCCCCGGTGCCGGCCCCGCGCCGCCCGCGTGCCAGCCCCGTGCCACCCCCCGCCCGCGTGCCAGCCCCGCGCCGTCCCCGTGGCCGCCCGCGTGCCAGCCCCGTGCCGGCCGTCCCCGCCCGCGTGCCAGCCACGTGCCGCCCCCGTGGCCGCCCTCGTGCCATCCCCGCGCCGCCCGTCCCCGCCCCCGTGCCGCCCCCGTGCCGGGCCCGCGCCGGCCACGCGCCGGGCCCGTGCCGCCCGCGGCCGTCCTCCGGTCCGCGGCACCCTGGCCGCCGGCGCCTGCGGCCGCCGCGAGCGGCCCGCCCATGCCGCGGGTGCGGGCCAGGACGGCGAGCGGCCGGTACCGGCGCGCCCAGCTCGCCGTCACCCGATCGGCCCCTCGACGGTGTGAGGCGGCCGCAGGGGCGTGACCTCGCCGTATGTCCGGGCCCGGCTCGGTGCCCCGGCCCGGTGCGGCCCCACGGCCGGGAGCGGGTTACCGGCCCGGGCGGGGGCTCCGGGCAGGCCCGCTGCTCCCGCCCGGCCCGTATCCGGGCCGACTGGCGGATCCGGGGAAGTCACAGAAATCTGGTGGAGGCGTGGGCAACCGGCCCGGCCCGGCGACGCCGTGCCCGGCCGGGTGACCACGCCGAACAGACGGTGGACTGCGCGCGTTCGTACGCGCGGGGTGGTGAGCCCGCCCGGCATCGGGTACATACGATCCAGTAGCACCGGTCAGTAACGAACCGTCCCCAAGGACCCTATTCGCGGCGAGGTGTGCCTCATGTCCGCACCGTTGACCAACAAGCCCACCGTCACCGAGCGCGAGGCGCGTGAGGTGGCGGAGGCCGCCCGGGAACAGAACTGGCGCAGACCGAGCTTCGCCAAGGAGCTGTTCCTCGGCCGCCTCCGGCTCGACCTCATCCATCCGCACCCCCTGCCCGCCGACGAGGAGGTGCAGCGCGGCGAGCAGTTCCTCACCAAGCTGCGCGACTTCTGCGAGACCAAGGTCGACGGCGCCCGGATCGAGCGCGACGCGCGCATCCCGGACGACGTCATCACCGGGCTCAAGGAGCTCGGCGCGCTCGGCATGAAGATCGACACCAAGTACGGCGGCCTCGGCCTGACCCAGGTCTACTACAACAAGGCCCTCGCCCTGGCCGGCTCGGCCAGCCCCGCGATCGGCGCCCTGCTGTCCGCGCACCAGTCGATCGGCGTACCGCAGCCGCTGAAGATGTTCGGCACCCAGGAGCAGAAGGACACCTTCCTGCCGCGCTGCGCCCGCACCGACATCTCGGCCTTCCTGCTCACCGAACCCGACGTCGGCTCCGACCCGGCACGGCTGGCCACCACCGCCGTCCCGGACGGGGACGACTACGTCCTCGACGGCGTGAAGCTGTGGACCACCAACGGCGTGGTCGCCGACCTCCTCGTCGTCATGGCCCGGGTCCCGAAGTCCGAGGGCCACAAGGGCGGCATCACCGCCTTCGTCGTGGAGGCCGGCAGCGAGGGCGTCACCGTCGAGAACCGCAACGCCTTCATGGGCCTGCGCGGCATCGAGAACGGCGTCACCCGCTTCCACCGGGTCCGCGTCCCGGCCTCCCACCGCATCGGCGAGGAGGGCGCCGGCCTCAAGATCGCCCTCACCACCCTCAACACCGGCCGGCTGTCGCTTCCCGCCATGTGCGCCGGCGCCGGCAAGTGGTGCCTGAAGATCGCCCGCGAGTGGTCCGCGGCCCGCGAGCAGTGGGGCAAGCCCGTCGCCCTGCACGAGGCCGTCGGCTCGAAGATCGCGTTCATCGCCGCCACGACCTTCGCCCTGGAGGCCGTCCTCGACCTGTCGTCGCAGATGGCCGACGAGAACCGCAACGACATCCGCATCGAGGCCGCCCTCGCCAAGCTCTACGGCTCCGAGATGGCCTGGCGCATGGCCGACGAACTCGTCCAGATCCGCGGCGGCCGCGGCTTCGAGACCGCCGAGTCGCTCGCCGCCCGCGGCGAACGCGCCGTCCCCGCCGAGCAGATGCTGCGCGACCTGCGCATCAACCGCATCTTCGAGGGCTCCACGGAGATCATGCACCTGCTGATCGCCCGCGAGGCCGTCGACGCCCACCTGTCGGTCGCCGGCGACCTCATCGACCCCGACAAGAGCCTCCAGGACAAGGCCCGGGCGGGCGCCAACGCCGGTGTCTTCTACGCCAAGTGGCTGCCCAGGCTGATCGCCGGCCCCGGCCAGCTGCCGAACGCCTACGCCGAGTTCCACCCCGCCGGGCACGTCGACCTGTCCCCGCACCTGCGGTACGTCGAACGCCACGCCCGCAAGCTCGCCCGCTCCACCTTCTACGCCATGTCCCGCTGGCAGGGCCGGATGGAGACCAAGCAGGGCTTCCTCGGCCGCGTCGTCGACATCGGCGCCGAGCTGTTCGCGATGAGCGCCGCCTGCGTCCGGGCCGAACTCCTGCGCACGCAGCACGACCACGGACGCGAGGCCTACCAGCTCGCCGACGCCTTCTGCCGCCAGGCCCGCATCCGCGTGGCCGAACTCTTCGACCGGCTGTGGACCAACACCGACGACCTCGACCGCAAGGTGGTCAGGGGCGTCCTCGGCGGCGCCTACACCTGGCTGGAACAGGGCATCGTCGACCCCTCCGACGACGGACCCTGGATCGCCGACGCGGCCCCCGGTCCCTCCGGGCGGGAGAACGTGCACCGGCCCATCAGGTGAGGACCGGCACCACCGCCGGCCCGGCCCCCGCACCGCCGGGCACCTCCGGGAACGGCCGCGGCCCCGCCCGCCCGGGCCGGCGCCGCGGCCGGCGGGTGCCGGGCGGGGCGGCGGGCGGCCGGGCCGGCGGCGGCGCCGGGCACCCTCCCGAGGGACGCGCTGTCCTGCCGGGCCGCCGCTACGGCAACAATGGAGGGATGAGCGACAGTCCAGCCCCCCTCGCCGACCCGCACCTCGTCTTCGACCCCGCCGGCGGCGACGGCCCCAAGGACGTGGTGGTTCTCGGCTCCACCGGGTCCATCGGCACCCAGGCCATCGACCTCGTGCTGCGCAACCCGGACCGCTTCCGGGTCACCGCGCTCTCCGCCAACGGCGGACGGGTCGGTCTCCTCGCCGAGCAGGCGTACCGGCTCCGCGTGCGGACCGTCGCCGTCGCCCGCGAGGAGGTCGTACCGGCCCTGCGCGAGGCGCTCGGCGCCCAGTACGGGGCGGGCGAGCCGCTCCCCGAGATCGTCGCCGGGCCCGGCGCGGCCACCGAGGTCGCCGCCTCCGACTGCCACACCGTCCTCAACGGCATCACCGGGTCCATCGGCCTCGCCCCGACCCTGGCCGCACTGGAGGCGGGCCGCACCCTGGCGCTCGCCAACAAGGAGTCGCTCATCGTCGGCGGCCCGCTCGTCAGGGACCTCGCCAAGCCCGGGCAGATCATCCCCGTCGACTCCGAGCACGCCGCCCTCTTCCAGGCCCTCGCCGCCGGCACCCGCGCCGACGTGCGCAAGCTCGTCGTGACCGCCTCCGGCGGGCCGTTCCGCGGCCGGACCAGGGACGAACTGGCCGGCGTCACCGTCGAGGACGCCCTCGCCCACCCGACCTGGGCCATGGGACCGGTGATCACGATCAACTCCGCCACCCTGGTCAACAAGGGGCTGGAGGTCATCGAGGCGCACCTGCTGTACGACATTCCCTTCGACCGCATTGAGGTGGTCGTGCATCCGCAGTCGTATGTCCACTCGATGGTTGAGTTCACCGACGGATCCACGCTCGCCCAGGCGACGCCCCCCGACATGCGCGGGCCCATCGCCATCGGCCTCGGCTGGCCCGAACGCGTCCCGGACGCCGCGCCCGCCTTCGACTGGAGCACCGCGTCCACCTGGGAGTTCTTCCCCCTCGACAACGACGCGTTCCCCTCCGTCGGCCTCGCCCGGCACGTCGGGCAGCTCGGCGGCACCGCCCCGGCCGTGTTCAACGCGGCCAACGAGGAGTGCGTCGACGCGTTCCTGCGCGGAGCGCTGCCCTTCAACGGAATCATGGACACCGTGACCCGGGTGGTCGAGGAGCACGGCGCACCCCGTGCGGGAACCTCGCTCACCGTGCCGGACGTCCTCGAAGCGGAGACCTGGGCCCGGGCCCGGGCCCGGGAACTGACAGCGCAGACAGCGACCGCGGAGGCACGTGCATGACGACCCTGATGATGATCCTCGGCATAGTCGTCTTCGCGGTCGGCCTGCTGGTCTCCATCGCGTGGCACGAGCTGGGGCACCTGTCCACGGCCAAGCTCTTCGGCATCCGCGTGCCGCAGTACATGGTCGGCTTCGGCCCGACCGTCTGGTCGCGCAGGAAGGGCGAGACCGAGTACGGCGTCAAGGCGATCCCGCTCGGCGGCTACATCCGCATGATCGGCATGTTCCCGCCCGGACCCGACGGCCGGATCGAGGCCCGCTCCACCTCGCCCTGGCGCGGGATGATCGAGGACGCCCGCTCGGCGGCCTTCGAGGAGCTCCGGCCCGGCGACGAGACCCGCATGTTCTACACGCGGGCCCCGTGGAAGCGCGTCATCGTGATGTTCGCGGGCCCCTTCATGAACCTGGTGCTGGCGGTGGCGCTGTTCCTCACCGTCCTGATGGGCTTCGGCATCCAGCAGCAGACCACCACGGTCAGCTCGATCTCCCCGTGCGTCATCGCCCAGAGCGAGAACCGCGACACCTGCAAGAAGTCCGACCCCGCCTCCCCGGCCGCGGCCGCGGGCATGAAACCGGGGGACCGGATCGTCGCCTTCGACGGGGTGCGCACCAACGACTGGAACACGCTGTCCGACCGTATCCGGGTCAGCGCCGGCAAGGACGTGGCCCTGGTCGTCGACCGCGACGGCCGGGAGCTGACCCTGCACGCCAAGATCGCCACCAACCAGGTCGCGAAGAAGGACTCCACCGGCGCCTACGTCCAGGGCGAGTACGTCAACGCCGGCTTCCTCGGCTTCAGCGCGGCCACCGGCGTCGTCAAACAGGACTTCGGCGAGTCCGTGACCTGGATGACCGACCGGGTCGGCGACGCCGTCGACTCGCTCGCGGCCCTGCCCGGCAAGATCCCGGCCCTGTGGAACGCGGCCTTCGACGGCGCCCCGCGTGAGCCCGACTCCCCGATGGGCGTGGTCGGCGCCGCCCGCGTCGGCGGCGAGATCTTCACCCTGGACATCCCGGCCAGCCAGCAACTGGCGATGGCCGTGATGCTCGTCGCCGGCTTCAACCTCTCCCTGTTCCTCTTCAACCTGCTCCCGCTGCTGCCGCTCGACGGCGGGCACATCGCGGGCGCCCTGTGGGAGTCGCTGCGCCGGCACCTGGCCAGGGTCATGCGGCGCCCGGACCCGGGCCCGTTCGACGTGGCCAAGCTGATGCCGGTGGCCTACGTGGTGGCCGGGATCTTCGTCTGCTTCACGATCCTGGTCCTCATCGCGGACGTCGTTAACCCGGTCCGCATCTCCTAGACACCTCCCGTTCGAGGCGGCCGGGCCCGGTTGTGACCCGGCCGCCTTCCATTGAGTGGGTTTGCCGGGTGGGATGTGCTCGCCCCCCTGGCGGTGCCGTAATCTCGGAGCCCGGAGCCCGCTGCTCACGGGACCGGACCTTGATCCACGACTTGGGGTTGCACAGCAGATGACTGCGATTTCTCTCGGCATGCCGTCCGTTCCGACCAAGCTCGCCGAGCGCCGCAGGAGCCGGCAGATCCAGGTCGGTTCGGTGGCGGTGGGCGGGGACGCGCCGGTGTCGGTGCAGTCGATGACGACGACGCGGACGTCGGACATCGGTGCCACGTTGCAGCAGATCGCGGAGCTGACCGCGGCGGGCTGCCAGATCGTGCGGGTGGCGTGCCCGACGCAGGACGACGCGGACGCGCTGGCGACGATCGC